>CAZDDB010000007.1:0-33275 GCA_964504105.1 uncultured Acidobacteriota bacterium | reverse complement strand
TGGCGACGACAAATCATCCGATTCTGGCGCATATTATTCCTGTGCGCCGCTGCAACCTGTCGTGTACGTACTGCAACGAGTACGACGATTTTTCTGTGCCGGTTCCCGAATCTGCGATGCTGCAGCGTGTTGACAAGTTGGCAGAGTTAGGTCTGTCCATACTTGTCATTAGCGGTGGTGAACCGCTGCTTCATCCCCAGCTGGACAACATCATCGCGCGAGGCCGCAAACACGGGATGTTGATGGGATTGATCAGCAATGGTTACCTCCTGACGCCCGACCGCATCAAGAAGCTCAACCACGCCGGGCTGGATCACATCCAGATCAGTATAGACAATGTAACGCCCGATGAGGTGTCCAAGAAGAGCTTGAAAGTGCTGGACAAGAAGCTCCAAATGCTGGCAGAACACGCGGAGTTTGAAGTGAATGTGAATTCCGTGATCGGTGGCGGAATCAAGAGTCCTGAGGATGCAATGACGGTCAATCGCAGAGCCGTGGAGCTTGGACTCATGAGCACGGTGGGAATTATCCATAACGGCCGGGGGCAGTTGAAACCACTGAGTGAGGAAGAGCGGACGATTTATGCCCAATTGAGAGAAAAAGGAAAACGCAGCTGGACCCGTTTCTACAAATTTCAAGACAACATCGCGATGGGAAAACCTCACGACTGGAGCTGCCGGGCAGGAAGCAGATATCTGTACATCTGTGAAGATGGATTGGTCCACTATTGCTCGCAGCAGCGGGGCTATCCGGGAATTCCGCTTTCAGAATATACGTTCGAGAACATCCGGCGTGAGTTCAACACGAAGAAATTTTGCGCCCCCAAATGCACCGTTGCGTGTGTCCATGTTGTCTCCGCATTTGACAACTGGCGCGGCCCTCAAACCGAACGCGCTTTCCAGCCTGTATCTGTTCCGCCAAAAGAACCGATCCAGGAAGACATTTCCGCAGGAATCCCTGCCGGCGCCGACTAAAGCAGAAACAAGCACCAATTTCCCAATGTTCCAAAGTCTCCGAACCGATGTTTGGAGCATTTGAATGTGTGATTTCGAATTTGTTTGGAGTTTGATACTTGTAATTTGCAGTTTTCGTCACGACGGCGAGCTCATGGAACCGGATTCTATTAACCGCTTGCCGCGTACCGCATCGAAAGCAGAAGCAAGCGTGTAAGCCACGAACAACAACATGGCCGGGCGGGCAGGAAGCGTGTAACGCGCTTCCACGATGTACGGGATATGAATCAGAGTCACCGTAACTATCGTTAGATAAAACGGCAACAACCGGAGCCATTGACGCCGCAAAAGAAACATACCGGCAAGCCCCAAAATCAAGACTACCCAGGAAATAACGATCCCCGATACTCTTACCAAATAGCCGTGCCAGACCGAATACTTCGTGAGCCAGAGGCGGGGAATATGCTTTAACATCACGAGACAGTATTGAGGCCAGTGCTGTTTCAGCACAGAAATTGCTTTTCGGGCACGCTCTTTTTCCTGGACTATCGAATCGACACCATCTAAAAAGCCATTCAGATCTCTGGCCGGGGGATTCTGCGATCTCTTCAAGAAAGGATCCTCACCTCGTAATTCCTCCTCAACCAGCATCAGTCCCGTCCCCGATCCGCCGGTTGCTACAACAGGAAACCTGTCAAATACAAAATAGTTCCGCGCAACCCAGGGCAAGAATAGAAAGATAAAACCAATTGTGACCAGGGAAAGCATCCGCGCTTTTTGCGATTTTGTTGTGCCGGAGAAGAGGACGGTACCAAACGGTACAAGGGGGAATAGAACGAAATTCGCCCGAACAAGCGCAGAAAAGCCTACGAGCGCGCCAACCAGAAACCAGCGCCATGAGGAGGCGAGATGCATCATGCCCCGGGTAAGTGCAAAAAGGAAGAGTACAGTGACAAATACCAGAAGAATGTCCTGGTGCAAAACCCCGCAAAAGATCGCCGGATAAGGATAAAGCGAATACAGGAGGCCCGTCAGTTGTGCAACTCTTGCACTGACATATCTGAGCGCCATCCAATAAAGCAGCACCGCAGAAAAGGAATCCACGACCGCTTGAGCAACATAGACAGCAGTCACGGAATGCCCGAAAAGGAAATAAACGGCGGCAAGAAAGAACGGATACCCCGGCGTTCGAAAAATTCCAGGGACAAACGGTTCTGACTGGCTTGCAGTGTACCCGTTTCCATTCGCCAGATTCCAGCCAACAGCATCATTCCACAACAGATCGTTTACAGGCGGAGAGGAAAAGAAATGTACGAAGACCAATCGCACAATCAGAGCCACAAAAAATATTGAAACCGGAAAAGCGACGTGAGAGGATTTCCCTTCCCTGGAATCCGATGGCGTCATTCGGTTGTTCCTGTTCTACTTTGAGCATTGTACCAGGATTGCAGCAATGACGTGATTTCTGCCGGTTCTTTGCCGGCGAAGTCGAATGGTGAACCAAAGTGGACACGTACTGTACCTTGGCGGCGGGGGCCACGCGCGGTCGGAGGCCAGATATCAAACACTCCGCGCAAAAATACCGGCACGACCGTTAATCTGGTTTGTTTTGCAATCACTCCGATTCCCGGACGAAACGGAAGCAGATTGCCGTCTTCGGTCCGCACTCCTTCGGGAAACACAAGCGGACAATATCCGCGATCCGCGAGAGACCCGGTGTGCCGGATCGCTCCGCGCAGTCCAACACTCGTATAAGGGAGCGGATAGGTATTAAAAAAAACAGCAGCTATCGCTCTTTCAAGCTTCGTGCGGCCGGTTCCCATTGCCGGCGCGATCAATTGCCTCAGCCGGAATGGAAGAGCCTTCAGAATGACCGGCACATCCAGAATGCTCTGGTGATTGGAAACAAACAACACGGGCGGTTTGATTTGGTGCAGATTTTCAGTACCGGAAGCCTCGATCTGGATCCGAAGCGGCATTAACGGATAGACTAAAAGATATTGAACCAGGAATCGAAACAAGCGAATCGGGAGCCATTGCGGCCAGTTCCAGTATGGATAATGCTGTTCTACCTGAGCAGGGGGCTGTTCGACTAACTTGCGGACATCGCCCAGAGTCTGCGCACGCGAAAACGCAAGATCGTCGATTTCCACTCCGGTGACGCGCTCCAGTTCGGTCATCAGCTCGATCCGGTCCAGAGACGATAATCCCAGATCCGTTTCGAGCTTTGCGTCCTTCCCACTCAGAATCCGGTTGAGCAGGTTGCCTGCTGTGGCAGGATCCCCCTGGCCAGAGGTGCCAGGCATTGAAGAAGCAGCAATCTCCAGGCGTTTCAGCTTACCTGTTGAAGTGCGAGGCAACGAGGGACCGGGCCAGATGCTGCATGATTCGATGCGTTGAAAACGCTCGAGGCGTCCGTTCGCCTGCTGGACAATCTGCGGAAGCAGCTCTGCAGAAACGCCAGGCTCCAAAACCAGCACTGCGTGAACCATTGCTTGACGCGCAAGTACAGCAGATTCGCGGACATGTGAATCGCAATTGAGCGCCGCCTCTACATCCGCAGGGTATACATTCAGTCCTTCCGGCGTTACGATTACTTCCTTTTTGCGTCCCAGCAACTGCAAGTTTCCATTTTCATCAAACGAACCGAGGTCCCCTGTGTGCAACCATCCGGCCTTAAACACTTCACGCGTTGCTGTTTCGTTCTGATAGTAGCCGGGACTTACGTTTGGACCTCGAACCAGAATTTCACCGTCGTCTGCAATCTTGATTTCGAGTCCTGGAAGTTTCTTGCCGACCGAACCGCGTTTGATCCCGCGAAACGGATGCGTGATCGTTACTGCGGGCGCTGTCTCGGTAAGTCCATATCCCTGCACCACAACAAATCCGAGCGCGCTCCAGAAATCTTCTTCCGCGACCGGCAGCGCTGCGCCACCCACAATAAACGCCCAGAACTTCCAACCAAAATCACGATGGATCCGCCGAAACCGCACCCACCGGCGAAGGACGCCGAGAAGGCCCTGTTGGATGCGCGGGGCGACCACAAGGGTCGCCCCTACCACGTTGGTATGAAGCGTCGCCCGTACAACGTGGGTGCGAAGCATCTCAAGCTCCCGGGGCACGCAAACAACGGCCGATGCGCGATTCCGCTTTACAGCCTGAATCACTGCCGGCGGCGCCGGATCAGCAAAGATTACCTTTCCACCCAGCATTTGCGGGATGAACAGACCCATGATCTGACCAAACAAGTGGCTGAGGGGAATCAGATGAACAAATCCGACAGGTGAAACCAGCGCTGCATAGCGTTTGTACTTCTGATACTCGTTATAGATTGGAACAAGATTCGCAAGAAGATTGCCATGTGTGATCATGACTCCTTTCGGTTCTGCAGTTGTGCCCGATGTATAGATGATTTCCATCAGCGTGTCTTCATCAGGTATTTGCCGTTTCAAGTCCGCAGGACTACCCTTCAGCAAGCGGTTCCACGCATCCCCTTCACGGTCAGACAGGATCAGCTTCGCCTGCGTGGCTCCGCGGATTTTGTCAACAAACCCGGCCGAAAAGGACGCATCCACAGGCACTGCAACGACACGTGACAGCACGCAAGCATAAAAAGTCATTGCCCAGCGCGCGCTGTTCTCTCCCCACAAAATAACCCGATCCCCTTCCCGGATAGACGTTTCCAGAAAAGCGTTGCTGATGCTGCAGATTCCCTGCATCAATTCCTGGTAGGTGCATCGTGGGGATCGAACCAGCGTTTGCTCCACGAATGCGATGCGGTTGCCGTAACTTTTAAAGGAAAGAAAATCCGCAAGAATCATTCGGACGTGATCTGGTCCAGGATTTTGGACAGGGACGCAACCGATTTCTTTTTCATCAACGGCACGACTTCCCGAAACACCAGGTTCACTTCTTCGCGGGTCGCCCCCACATGCAGAGCCCCTTTCACGTGAGAATGAAACTGCCGTTTCACATCCAGCACCGCGGTCATCGCAACAATCAACAGCTCGCGCACACGCAGTGAAAGAAACGGACGCGACAACACTTTGCCGTATCCTTCCCGGATCATCCAATCCGCAAGATCCGGATGCAGCTGCTTCATATGAACAACCAACCTGTCATATTGTCCGGCATAAATCTTCCGGCAAAGCCGTGTCCCACGCCGTTTCCAGTCGTCCGCCGAAGCTTTCTTTTCGGTTAGAAACTCCGAATCAGAGGTCAGTCCGTTCAAAACAATGAACGCGTTGATCGCAGCGGCATATCCGGCAAACAGATACGTTTGCAGAATCGTCTCACGAAGCAAGGAGGCAGGAATCTTCCGCAAAGCCTGACGCAGCTCACGCTTCAACCGCGATTCTTTTCGCAATGCGACACAAGCACTGATTCGCGCCAGGCTGAGAAGCTCCTCTATTTGCATTGCATTCATTCTCTCGCAAAGCCGGTAAAGGCTTTATCCTCCTCGTTTCCGTGTATTCGGTGCTTTCCGTGCTTATTCTTTCCTCGCCTTTGTGGTGAATATCTTCCTACATGCGGGAGGGAATAGGGATGCCAAGCAAATCGAGATTGACCTGCATTCCTTCCGAAAACATCTTTACCACCGCAATACGCAGCCGTTTCCGGCGCTCGTCCGCTTCATGCAAGACAGGATATTTGTGATAGTAGTTGTTAAACAGTTGGGCAAGCTGAAAAACGTGCTTCGCAAAAAACGACAGCTCGAGCGATCGAAGGGTACGCTCGATGATGTCTTTCGTCCGGATCACTTCCTGAATGATGGCCCACGAATCAGCACCTTCCGTATCATTTTCGGAAAGTAGATCGAGTGATTCCAACAGATCCGGGTCCGGCAAATTCACACCTGCGTTCCTGAGTTTGGCAAAGATACTGCGCGCGCGCACCGCGGCATATTGCAGGTAAGGACCGGTCTCGCCTTCAAAGCTAAGCGCTTCTACCAGGTCAAATGTGATAATGGCATTGCGCGTGTACTTGATCATGAAGTATCGCAGAGCACCCGTAGCGATATCAGAAGCAAGAGATGCCAGCTCTCCATCGGCCAAATCAGGATACAGAGGTTGGATGCGCTGCCTCGCGGTTTGTTCCAGCCGGTCGATCAGATCATCGGCCTTTACGCCGATCCCTTTCCGTCCCGACATTTCGACAAACGACTTCTGCTGGTCCTGCTGTGACAGGTCGAACCCCAGATCTCTTGCCGTCCCGGGCGATAGCGTCACCATCTCGTACGAAAAATGGATAGAATTTCTTGCCTGCTTTTCATAACCCAGCGCCCGCAGGCCTTCCGCAACAATCTTCTGCAGATAAGATTGACGCTGATCGATTACGTTAAACACAAGGTCAGCGCCGCCAAACCCGGGATCTACCGGTGTTGCGAGAGGTGTTGTGGACGTGCTCCACAAAACAGAACCGTCCGGCTCTTGTTCAAATACACGGTAATGAAAGTTCAAACCGAGCAATCCAAATTTCCACAACTGATAGGCAATGTCCTTGCCGACATAAGTCACCGTACCGTTCGAACGAACGATCACTTTATCCGGATTCTCCATGTCTTCAAACCCTTCGCTTTCGGCCAGAGACATCACCCAGCAGCCCGCGTTTTTCCCATCCTCGACTTTGGCGATCGCGCCCTTTTCTTTCAATAGCTCAAAGGTGCGTTTCCAGAAGCGCAAACCGATGATGTCACTTTCACGGGCCAAAAGCTCATATTCAATGCGAAGCCGTCTCATCGTTTGCAAATGGCAGCGAATCACAATGTCGGCTATTTGCTGGGAAAATAAAAAGATGGGATCGATCCTTTCCTCCATGGACTGGAGGGCCTGTTCTCGAAGAATCCGGTTTTCTTTGAACTCATCAAGCCACTGATGTGTTTCCGCGTACAGGTCCCAAAGATAGTGATCAACTCTACCTGGAATCCCGGCCAGATCTTCGGTGGTTTTTCCTCGACGCTGCAGCCCGACTACGACATCCGCAAGCTGAACGCCCGTGTCATCGATGTAGTTCTGCACTTCAACGAGATGGCCGTGAAACCGGAGCAGCCGGACCAGGGTGTCGCCCAGGCATGCATTCCTCAGGTGCCCCACGTGCGCTGCCTTATTGGGGTTGATGCTGGTGTGTTCCACGTTGGCCTTTGTCCGCTGCGTTTCCGAAGGAACGAGTGGACTGACGAATAATAGTTTTGCGATTTTCACACGATTCAGCCAGAAATTCAGATAGCCGTTCCCGGCGGCCTCAAGACGTCCTGCCTCAGGGACCGCAACAAGTGGAAACGCGGCGACAATCTGTTCTGCAATCACCTTCGGGCTTTTTTTTAGGATCTTCGCCAATTGAAATGCAAAGGAATAGGAAAGGTCTCCCATCTTTGAATCTGGATAAATGGCGTCCGGCACGGCAAAATCTTCGAGCTGATAGAGCCTCTTGAGTGTATCCTGCAGTGCAGATTCAATTTTGCGTTGAATGATCCGAATCATTGGTTTTGATTGTGCCTGAAAAGCGTGGGTCTGGTCAGTTGCCCATCAGGTCGAATTGTTCATGATGAAGGTTATTGTCCGCTTTGATGGTCAAGGGCTTACCAAGAAAGAGCTGCATTTCTTTGAACACTTCGCATTCGCCGTCTCTCAGGGCAGCGGCAACATCGGGATTCACCCGCAAGATCACTTCCTGCCCTTCCAAAAAGTGCGTTTGCTTTTTGATTTCGTTCAGGATTTCGTAGCAGATCGTTGCAACGGACTTGATGATTCCGTGACCGGTGCAGTAAGGGCACGGCTGACAGAGAACTTTTTCGAGGCTCTGGCGGGTCCGTTTGCGTGTGAGGATGACGAGCGTGGAGCTGCTGCCGGCCATGATCCTAGTGGGAGATCGGTCTTTCCTTAGCTCAATCTCAAGCGCCTCCATCAGCTTGCGCTGGTTCTCCGGTTCTTCCATATCGATAAAATCGATCACGATGATGCCGCCCAGATCGCGCAGGCGAATCTGCTTAACGATTTCCTTGATTGATTCCAGATTTGTGCGGGCGATTGTGTCCTCCAGACTTCGCTTTCCGACAAACTTTCCCGTGTTCACGTCGATCGCAACAAGGGCTTCCGTCCGGTTGATGACGATGTACCCGCCGGACTTCAACCACACTTTGTCTTGCAGCGCCTTGGAAAGTTCACGCTGGACAGTGAATTTTTCAAAGATGGGAAAATCTTCCCCGTAGTACTTGATTTTCGGAGCGGCCACCGGATCAATCTTGCCCATGAACTCGACACACTGCTCGTATGCTTTTTCCGAATCGATGTGGATTGCGGTAACATCTGTCCAGAGAGAATCACGAACCACGCGTTCCAGCAAGTTGATTTCGCGATGAATCAACGAAGGTGGCACTGCTTTGTCCGCTTTCCCGCGGATCTCCTCCCAGAGATGCTCCAGATACAGAAGATCCTTTTCCAGATAAGCCGTGTCCACGCCTTCCGCGGCTGTGCGGACAATGACTCCACCCGTCCCCTGATGCAACGCTCGAATCAGCGCCCGCAAACGAATTCGCTCTTCCCTCGATCTGATTTTTCGGGAAACGCCGATCTGGTTCACGGTCGGCATGTACACCAGAAATCTGCCGGGCAGAGTGACGTGCGTTGTAATTCGTGGCCCCTTGGTACCCATAGTCTCTTTTGTAACGCGCACAAGCACATGTCTTCCGACACGAAGCAAATCAGCAATGGTGCTCGCGGTAGGTAGCGTTTTGATTTCTTCGAACGGAGAATCCAACTCACTCGTATCATCTGCCGCTATCATCTTCTGGTATTCGGCAAAATCCTCATAGACATCGTGGACGTAAAGAAACGCGTCCTTTTCCAGGCCGATATCAACGAACGCTGCCTCCATCCCGGAAAGCACACGCGTCACCTTTCCTTTGTAGATGTTCCCAACGATGCTCTTGTTGCTGGTCCGTTCAATGTAGATCTCTACAAGACGTTCATCCTCCAGGATGGCAACGCGCATCTCGTAATTGGTTGCGTTAACGACAATTTCTCTCATAAAAAATCAAATATGAAATCAAATCAAATATCAAAAATCACCGCAGCCCGCAATGTGCAACAAATTCCATTCCAAGGTTTTTTGATTATTTTGTTATGTTTATTTGATTTTTGATCTTTGATTTTTGATCTTTACATGGTCAGGTCCATCAGATTCTTCCGGATCTGCAATTCCTCCCATTCTAGGGTAAGCGGAGACCGTTTTCTTCCGTCCTGCCATGCGTACATCCTTTCGCGCCTGACCGGCAATTCCGTTTCGACAGGATGCAATGACCGGACCACCTGCTGAATCCCCACCGTTGCGCCCTCAACAATCTTCATTTCGATCCATAGACGGTTCTGGCACGGATCAAATCTCAGCGACCGCACATACTCTTTGATGTTCACAACCTTCTCATTCTTATGTTTGGTAAACAGAATCTCCGGTTCGTTGTGAAAACGTTCGATCGCCGAAGCTTGAGCTTCCCTGCCGATCGATTGGCCGGTAAAATCGACGGAATAATCGGCGCCGTTAATCAGGCAAGACAGCGAAAGCGCGGTCTTCGAAATTTGCACAGCCTCCAGAAATGCCAGTTCCTCCGGAAGGAACTTGTTGATCGAAGACACAAACCGCTCAGGCGAGACGTACAGGTACGTGTAGAAGTCGAGGAACTCCTCTCCCGATTCCACATGCAGCGGTAATGCAGGGCCAAAGGAAATCTGAGGTTGAGGATGAGATCCGACACCGTTGCTGAGCGGAATCCCGGCTTCCCGAAATCCATGACGCAACGTCTTTGCCAGTTCCAGGTGGGTCAACGATCTCATTTCACCGGTCTTTTGGAACGACGCTCGATATCGGAAATTCTTCTCCCGGTCGGCTGAGACCGGCTGCCGCTGTTCAGACATGGTTTTCTCAGTATAAACGATTTTAATTGACAAAACGGCGCATGCGGATGTTCATTACAATGGCGAGACCAACAATCGTGCTGAGAAGACTCGATCCGCCATAACTCATGAGGGGAAGCGGAAGACCGGTGATCGGCATCAATCCCACGATCATACCGATATTCACAACGATATGAAAGAAGAACACGGCCAGGATTCCCATCACGATAAACGTTCCGGCGCGGTCCCGAGCCTGTCTTGCCGTGTTCAGCATCCGAAAAATCAGGATCAGGTAAAGCGCAAAGCCGACCGTCACTCCAATCAGTCCGAAATCCTCAGCAAGAATCGAATAAATGAAATCGGTATGTTTTTCAGGGATGTAATCTAAGTAAGCTTGCGTGGCCTTTGAGAAGAGGCCTTTCCCGAGAATTTGACCGGAACCAACCGCGATCTTCGATTGAATGATTTGATAGCCGGAACCAAGCGGATCGATCGAAGGATCCAAGAACGTAAGAAACCGGTTTTTCTGGTACGGCTTCAAAAACAACCAGAACACCGGCAAGGAGGCGATTCCGGAAAGGATCGCCGCTAGAATCCACTTGTACCGTATTCCGGAAAGAAACAGAAGTAGAATCAGAGGCGGCAAAAATGTCAGCGTTGTGCCCATGTCCGGTTGCAAAATAATCAAAAACATGGGAACCCCCATGATCAAACCCGAAATCGTAAGGTCCTTCAAAGTAAGATGCGTGCGGCTTTCCTGACTCAAATACCTGGCAAGCAAAAGAATAGAGGCAAGTTTTGCAATTTCCGATGGTTGAAAATTGAAATACCCTAAAGAAAACCAGCTCTTTGCTCCCGAAATCCTCTTTCCAAAAAAGAGAACGGCGACCAAAAGAACCAGGGACAGGACGTAAAAGAGAAGGGAAAAATCAACGAGAACATGATAATCGATATTCAACAGGATAAAAAAGAGAACCATCGCGAGGGCGCACCATTGAAGCTGTTTGATATAGAGAGTTGAGCTTTCGGTTTGAAATGTCGCGCTATAAATCATTAGAGTGCCCAACCCGACCAACGAAAGCATGCAAGTAAACATTGCAAGATCGAATTGACGGTAAGTCCGCGGGGCGTCAGTCAATGTGCTCCCTCCGGGTTCGTTGTGTGTGTGTTTTCTGTAACTTCCGGCGCCGGAGAAACTGGAACTGGCTTTTTGCTTTTCAAAGGGGAGAACGGTGGGATATTGCGTTCCTTGAAATACGTTTCCAAAACTTTTCTTGCGATAGGCGCTGCGGTATCGGAGCCGTGACCGCCATGTTCTACAAATGCTGCGATAGCCACCTGCGGATTCGAAAGGGGAGCAAATCCGATAAACCAGGCGTGGTCTCCATATTTTTCTTTCTGTTTCTTCGAGAGATCGCCGCCTCTATCGTAACCTACAACCTGAACAGTTCCGGTTTTGCCACAGACATCGTAACCGTCAATCCTGGCCTTTCCGCCGGTGCCCCATTCGTTTACGACCCCCCAGAGAGCTTTCTTCACAATTTCGTAGTTGACCGGATCGATTCCGTGAATCTGTTCTGTTCTGTACCTGGGTGTTTCCAATATCTTTCCGTTCAGATTGAGGACGGCGCCCAGGAGGTGAGGTTGGATTCTGTAGCCATCCCGGGAGACTTCTGCCATCAGAGTGGCAAGCTGAATCGCCGTAACAAGCAAAGGGCCCTGACCAATCGCCACGGAAATTGTTTCTCCCGGATACCATTTGTCCTTTGCTGTCCGCCGTTTCCACTCGCGACTCGGAACCAGTCCTCTTGTCTCGCTTGGCAGATCTATTGCTGTTGCAGACCCCAGCCCCAGTTGCTTCGCGTAGGAAGCGATCAGATCGATGTCCATCCGCAGCCCCACGTTGTAGAAATAGACATCGCATGACTGCATGATGGCCCGGTGCAAATCGACGGCCCCGTGTCCACCCGGTTTCCAGCAGCGAAATCTGCGGTTGTAAATAAACTGTGAACCAGAGCAAGAAAAAGTGGTGGCGGGGGTAATCTTCTTCTCCTGCAGAGCAGCCAACGCCATCACAATCTTGAACGTGGAGCCGGGCGAAAACTTATTTTGGATGACTCGATTTTGAAGCGGATGCTGAGGATCGGAAATCAACTCTCTCCATTTTGAGGGAGCAATTCTCGGAACGAAGTCATTCGGATCATAGAATGGCTTACTGAACAGGGCCAGAACTTCTCCCGTATTGACATCGATGGCGACAGCAGTTCCATACTGCTCCGATTCAGCAAATGCGTCTGCAGCGGCCTTCTGCATGTGAGAATCGAGGCTTAACTTCAGCACCTTTCCCGGAACCGTTTTTTTTCCATCCAAAAAACCGCTGAACTCCTTCGAGTACTCGGGCATTAAGTCCTTTTTCAGCTCTGCACCGTACGTATCTACTATTTTCCTTTCAAAACCCGCTTCCCCCATCAAATAGTGATTGTAGTAGCGTTCCAGACCGGCCTGACCGACAATGTCACGGCGCTGGGCGCCGGGAAACTGGTTTTGTTTTTGCTGTTCCTCCGAAATTTCCCCGACATACCCAAGGACGTGCGAAAACAGAGTACCGTATTTGTAACTTCTCTGTTGTTCATGATGGATCTCCAGCTCCGGATATTCGATTTTACGTGCGGAAATGTATGCTAGCTGAGAAAGATTGAGATCTTGATAGATGAGGCAAGGCCGGAGTGAACGGACGGAACCTTCCCTCTGAATCTGCCGGATGAATTCCTCCGGAGTAGCCGAAAGGACGTTCGCAAGGAAGCCGAGAGTATTTCTAAGATTGCGCGAAACTCCTGGAGTCAAGAATAAATTGTGGCTCAACCGGTTCTCGGCCAGGATCTGGTTGTTGCGGTCTAGAATCAATCCTCGCGGGGCCGGCAGCGGATAGTCTCTCAGAATATTTGCTTTGGCCAGATCCTCATAGTACGGACCGCGAATCACCTGAAGATACCAGAACCCGGAAAAGAAAATGAGAAAACAGGCAAGAATTGAAGCGCGGACCAGATTGATCCTCTTTTCCACAAGTTCACGATCGACCTGCTGATTAAGCATATTCCTTCTTTACGCGGATCCGTTCGGTAATCTGGAACAGAACAAGTCCACTGACACCGTTCACCAACGCCGCCGCAGAAAGGATCCCGTAAGAAAGCGGCGACTCCAGGCCAAACAAGAGCCTGAGCCCGTGGATGATGAGAAAATCAAGACTCGTAGAAATACCTATCAACAGCATAATAATCAAAGGATGCTTGATCATCAAACGAGAGCTGAGAGTGGATACGAGATAGGCAACAACGGTCTTTGAAAACGCATTCATCCCGACAACGCCCTGGGAAAAAGAGTCCTGGACTAACCCGCTGCAAAGAGACAAACCGATGCTGGCAACCTGGCTGAAGTTCAAAGCATAATAGATGTTCATCAAAAGGAACAAATCGATCCATTTGAGTACCTGAAAACGGTTCAAAAACATGGTCTGGACCAGAAGAATCACAGTGATGGCAAGAAGGGTCTTAAACAGTTTCACTTGCTTTGAGTGGGTACCGGTTCAGAAGGTTCAACTGCCGCAACACCAGGTACGGGTGAAAGAAAAATGACTTCCCGCACGGAAGAAAAATCCTGGTACGGCTCCACTTCGGCACTTCTGTAAAATTCCGATTCCGTAACTGTTCGAACAACTCTTCCCACAGGCAGTCCTTCCGGAAAAATTCCATCCTGGCCGGACGTGACGATTGCCTCCCCCTTCTGAACTATGACATTGATCGGAAGGAATTTCAGTACACAACGCCCATTTCCTGTTCCGGAAAGGATTCCCGAAGTGCGGCTGCTTTGGATCATGGCGCCGATGGAGGAGGAAGCGTCCGTGATCAACTGGATCTTGGAAGTGAACGGCCCTGTGAGAATGGTAATTCCGATAACGCCTTCGGGAGTGACAACAGGCATCTCCCGCTTGATTCCATGCCGGCCACCGCGGTTTGCGGTAGCTGTTTCGGACATTGCCGGTTTGGGGTCTCGCCCGATGATTTCTCCGGCAATCGCACGATACGGCAGACGCTCCCCAAATTGCAGGATTCTGCGAAGCCGCTCGTTTTCCCGGTTTTGTTGACTCTGCGCTTCCAGTTGAATCTTTAGCTCATCCAATTCCCGCTTCAACTTAACGTTCTCTTTGTTGGCTCCCACCAGTCCGATGTAGTTACGGAAGACACCGGCAACCCCACCAAAGGCTTCCGAAACGATCAATTGAAAAGGCGAAAACAGCCGGAAAGCAACGCTTGCCAGAACCGTCTGTCCAGTTTCCGGATCGGTAACCTGATAGGACATGAGAGCAAGAAGAACGAAAAGAGAGACGACAACAACTCCCAATGATGTCCTGGGTGAAAGTCCTACCTGTTCCATGTGAATGAGCTTAAACCACGAAGCTCACGAAGAACACGGAGGACTGGAATAAATCTCTTCGTGACCTTCGTGCCCTTCGTGGTTCAATTGTTGCCCGGAAGGTGCACGGTGCTTCTTACAACGATGTGCGCCGCAGCAGGTCGATGTTATCCAGAAGTTTGCCTGCTCCCAGAACCACTGAAAAGAGCGGCTGTTCCGCAATCGAGACAGGCAAACCCGTTTCCTCCCGCAGGCGCACGTCCAGCTTTTTCAATAGCGCTCCCCCACCCGTAAGAACAATCCCGCGATCCAGAATGTCAGCAGACAGTTCCGGCGGTGTTTTTTCCAGAGCTTCATGAACTGTGTTCACAATCACCGCCACAGTGTCCCCCAAGGCCTCCCGGATCTCCGAATCGCTAATCACAATCGTTTTGGGAATGCCTTCCATCAGGTTTCTTCCCTTGATTTCCATGGAAAGCTCATCTTCCAGCGCAAAAGCGGATCCCAATTCAATTTTTACTTGTTCCGCTGTTCTCTCTCCGATCAGCAGATTGTATTTTTTCTTGATGTACTGAATAATTGCTTCATCCATTTCATTTCCTGCGATTCTTACGGAGCGGCTGTACACGATTCCGGCCAGTGAGATCACGGCAACATCTGTGGTGCCGCCGCCGATATCCACAATCATGTTCCCGCTTGGTTCTGTGATGGGCAGTCCGGCGCCAATTGCAGCGGCCATCGTCTCTTCCACGAGAAACACTTCGGTGGCTCTCGCCCGATAGGCAGCATCGCGCACGGCCCTCTTTTCCACTTGAGTGATCTCAGAAGGGACCCCGATGACAATGCGGGGACGCACCCACATGTTCCGGTTGTGCGCCTTCTTGATGAAATAGTCCAACATTCGTTCCGTACTTTCAAAATCGGCGATCACTCCGTCTTTCATCGGCCGGATCGCAACGATATTTCCAGGTGTCCTCCCCAGCATCTCTTTCGCTGCTTTCCCTACTGCTTCCACTTTTCCCGTCAGCTTGTTGATGGCCACAATCGACGGTTCGTACACAACCACACCTTTGTTTTTAGCAAGAACCAGTGTGTTCGCAGTCCCCAGATCAATCGCGAGATCACTTGAAAAAAATCGAAAAATCGAACCGATTCCCATTCACTCTCCTTTCAATGCGGCAAGCTGAACCGCGTTCTTTCCAGAATACTTGACAGCATACATGGCGTTGTCCGCCTTTTGAATCAGCTCCGTCAGTTTTTCGGCATGGTCCGGGAAAACAGAAATCCCGAAACTGGCCGTT
Source organism: uncultured Acidobacteriota bacterium (assembly GCA_964504105.1). Classification (GTDB taxonomy): domain Bacteria; phylum Acidobacteriota; class HRBIN11; order JAKEFK01; family JAKEFK01; genus CAZDDB01. The sequence goes on along the minus strand of CAZDDB010000007.1, from coordinate 17,723 downwards.
AGCCGGATCGGGAAATGCAGCGCGGGTCGGAAATCATGATCCTGGACCGCCACCCGGACTTCCTCTGCAGTGGCGACAGCCTGCGTCGCCCCGGTATCCGGCATCATTACAATAAACTCGTCCCCGCCATATCTCGCAACAATGTCTTGCGTGCGGACGTGATTCAAGATGACTTTGCCGATTTCGACCAGCGTTTCACCTCCAATCAGATGACCGTACCGGTCATTGACCTCCTTGAATCCATCCAGATCAAGAAAGATCACACTCATCCGTTTCCCGCCCCGCCCGTGCCGCGCAATCCATTCCCCAAGACGTTGATTCACGTAGCGGTTGTTGTACAGCCTGGTAAGATCATCGGTGATCGTCAATTTCTCAGTTTCCTGAAACAGGAGCGCATTATGAAGCGAAACAGAAATCGTCCCCAACAGCGCCAGGAGTTTCGCAAGGTCCTGTCTGGTGAACCGGCGATTTCGGGGCCGCCGGTTGATCAGTTCAACCACTCCAATCACCTGATTCCGGCTGACCAGAGGAGCACAAAGGACGGAACGGGTCCGAAACCGGTTAATCTGATCGAATCTTGAATTAAACCTCCGGTCCTTCGCAACGTCATTTACAACGGCTGCTTTCCCCTTTTGTGCAACCCAACCGGCGATCCCCTCCCCAACTTTCAATTTCGCGTACCTGAGATTACCGGCCGCCGTGCCTCTGGCCCCCTGAAATACCAGCTCTTCCTGGTCCTCGCTTAGAAGCAAAACAGACCATGCTTCGCAAGGAATCAATTTCTGGATATTGTCCATGATCGTGGCAATTACATTTTCCGGATCGAGCTTATCATTCGCAGCCTTGATGATCCGGAGCAGAATCGTATAGTTGCTGGGATTCAGACGTTTTGGCAGTTTTCGCTCAATGGATGTTTTTCGGACCGCAGTGGCGGAGATGCTCAAAAGATTCTTCACGATGATCTAGTGCACTGTAACACATGTTTTTGAAGTATTTCATTTCTGGGAAACGGTTTTGTAGCGCCGGCGAGACTGTCCAAAAACTCTTTGTACCGCTGGCGTCTCGCCGGCCAAAACAGAGATTCCAGCTCGAGCTCTGCCAGCGGGACGCTGGCGTTACAGACCGCAAACATGCTTGTTTCCTGAGTTTTTGGACAGTCTCCGGCGTCCCCGCCGGCCAAAGCATTGTGCATCGTCGAGCTCTGCCGGCGAGACGCCGGAGACTGTCCCAAAAACTGTTTGTACCGCTGGCGTCTCGCCGGCCAAAATAGAGATTCCAGCTCGAGGTCTGCCAGCGAGACGCTGGCGTTACAAACCGTAAACATGCCTTCTTCTTCCGTTTTGGGACAGTCTCGCCGGCGTTACAAAACGAAAGGCATGCTCCTGCACTTTCCGAATCTTTCTCACCTTGCTTTACCTTGTGTTACAGTGCACTAGTACTGTACCTTCTTTGTTATGGCCGTCTTGTTGCCCGCAGGATCTTCCGCCACAAATTTCAAATCGTTCCAGCCGGATTGCTGCAGCGTATAATTGAAAGTAAAAGAACCGTCCTCACGGACATCGATAATCTGGTCGTTGAGCGTCAAAACCGCATCCGGCTCTGTCTTCCCTTCGACCTGGACAAACGGATAGAAAGGATGCATGTAAGTGATCTGCAAGAACGGCGGAGTTTTGTCTCCGCTTCCTGTACTTCTCGCAGTATTCGGAGTAAACACGACAAACTGGAAAGGTTCGCTCCAGGGGCTCTTGTTGCGGTCCTTGTCAATCGAACGCACTCGCCAGAAGTATTGTTTCTTCAGCGTTTTTGGAATCTTGATCACAATCAAACTCTTCGTGAGGTTCGCATTTTCGGCGCTGAGTTTTCCAAATAAAAAACTCTCTGAGATTTGAATGTGATAGCGAACGGCATTCGAAATATCCCGCCATTTCAATTCGACCGTAAGCGGCTGTTCTGTAAGAAATTCAAATTCCTGCCCCTTCGGAGGAGAAAGAAGCGGCGGCGGAAAAGGAAGTTTCAGTTTTACCGGCTCATAACCCTTTTCGATTTTCACTTCTTCCAGGTTCCGCAACTGAATCACGTTCCCTCTGGTATCGGTCAATTCACCATAGCCACTCTGAATACTCCCGCGGTGCTCTCCGCTTTGGACATCCGCAGAAACGGATCCCAGCGATCCTGGCGCAAGTTTAAACCGCTTGATGTTTCCGGTGGAAACCGAAGGAGCAGAGGCTGATTTTTGGGTATTGATGTCCCCTTCTCCCCGCTCCCACATGGCCAGGGGTGTCGTGTCCGCTTCACTCGCAAGGGAACGCTTGTTGATGATCACCAGCGAGTCGGTCTGGACCGTTACTTCTGTCCCATCCTCAAACTTGATTTTCGCGGTAGAATCAGGGGCCGTGCGGATGCGGTCTCCTTCGTGCAAATCCAGCTTGAAGCTTGCGGACTTCCAGACGAACTCCTCTCTTGGCTTTACTTCCACTTTGCCGTCGTAATCGATAAAGCGGGCCGCTGTTTCCTCATCTTCCTGTATCTCCTCGGCCTGCGGGGCGTTGTCGCGAAACCAGAACCAGTATCCGACAAACGCAGTCAACGCAGTGATGACAAGCAGAAATATCTGAATCGTACGAATGGATACAGTCCTCCATTCTATTTCGTACAACCCGACTTTTCTGGATTGCTGTTTCGGCATTCTCAGTTCTGCGTCACGAGCTTCGCGTTCTTCTCCTTCCGCTGCCGCAGTAAAGCTTCTGCTTTCGGAAGGATGTCCAGGGCTTTCAGCAGTTGAGAATCGCGGGTGAGAGCGATTTTGTAGCCTTCTTCAGATCCCCAGAGGGCTGAAAAAACTTCCTGTCTGATCTGTGCGCGAATCTGGGGTAAACTTTGTGTAAAATCGGCATCGCTAAATTCAATTTTCCCCTTTCTTAGTTGTTCTTGGAACTCCCCAAGAATCCTGTCATTCACTTCAAAGTTCCGGTCGATCAAAATCAATTTGGGAGAGGGAGCGCCTGTTTTTACATCGGCTGCCTGAACTTTGCGTTCATCGGTAGCCGTGAAGCGTTTTGCAAAATTAAAAAAAGCATACTCACTATTCAGCAGATCCATAAAACGGCTGGGCTGTGGAGCTTCCACTTTTTCGTCCGGCGTAATGCCGCCTCCGCCGAATACTTCCCGGCCGGTATCCGTATACGCTTTCTCGCGGGATTCAATATTCTCATCGACACCGATGTCCGTGTAGTAGTAATCATAAAAAGACTTGGAGTAATCACGCTGAATCAACCGTCCGCTGGGTGTGTAGTACCGGGCAGTGGTAAGAGCCAGGGCAGTACTGGAACCCAGGCGGTAGAGACTCTGGACCAGCCCCTTTCCCCAGGTAGTCGTTCCAACGATGACTCCGCGATCGTGATCCTGGATCGCGCCCGCAACAATTTCCGAAGCGCTGGCGCTGCTTCGATTCACGAGCACAACAAGAGGAACGTTCTCATAGCCATTGTCTTCGGAGCAACGATACGTGGTGTTGGATTCGGAAATTCGCCCCTTCGTCGAAACCACTATAGCGCCCTTCTCCAAAAACATATCAGAAACTTTGATCGCCTGATCCAACAATCCTCCTGTGTTAAAGCGCAAATCCAGGACGAGGTACTTCATATGCTTTTCCCGAAGACTCTTGAGAGCCTGTTCCAGTTCATCGGCTGTGGTCTCTGTAAAATTCTTGATTCGCACATAACCAACATCGGAACGTACCAGGAATGAATAGCTGATCGAATTCACCGGGATCTCATCGCGCACAAGTGTAAAATGAATGGGGCCCTCAAAGCCTTCTCGTTCCACTGTAATTGTGACCTTGGTTCCTTTTGGCCCGCGCAGTTTCTTGAGAACAAGGTTGGTCGGCTGTCCCTTGGTCGGTTCTCCTTCGATTTCCGAAATTACGTCGCCGGCGCGCAACCCCGCACGAAATGCGGGAGTTCCCTCAATCGGAGAGATCACCGTGAGGATGCCGTTGATGGTCTGAATTGTGATTCCAAGTCCGTAGAAAGAGCCGTGCTGCTCTTCTTGAAGGGAAGAATAAGCGTCTTCATCTAAAAAATTAGAATGCGGATCGAGCGAGTTCAATAAACCATTGATGGCGCCGGTGACCACTCTTTGTGTGGAAATTTTTTCCACGTAGTTGTCTTCGATGGCGGCAAGCACACTACTGAAACCCCTCATCTGTTCTGAAATTACCTGTTCTTCCGTAAGTACTTTACTGGCGACAATTCCTCCGATGGTAGAACTGATCAAGACAGTAAGCACACCGATCATCAAAAACCTGTGCTTCATAAAAACACTCCTCCACTCTCTAGACGCAACAAACGCAAAAGACACTTGTTCTAATCTTGGCCGATCGTCATAATCTTAGCAAAACGGGCAGAGTTTGCCAAACCCGGAGAGCCTCTTTTTTCTTGAAAATGCACAACTTACGGTCTTTCATGAAGCCTGGTAGGGGCGGGGCTCGTCCCCGCCCGCACTGTGAGGGCGACCACAAGGGTCGCCCCTACTATAGAAGGGCTTGCTGCAGATCGGCCCACAGTTCCTCCGGGTCTTCGAGGCCTGCGGAGATTCTGACAGTGCCTTCTGTAATGCCGGCAGCTTTCCAATTTGCGGGAGGTTGTCCAAAGTGAGAGGTCAACACCGGCAGGCTGACCAGACTTTCCACTCCACCTAGACTCGCAGCATGGAGGACCACCCGCAGTGATTCTACAAATCGGCACGCAGCATCGTAGTTCTCCAGATCAAAAGAAAGCATCCCTCCGAATCCTCGCATTTGGCGGGCGGCGACATCGTGGTTGGGATGGTCTTTCAATCCGGGATAGTTCACTTTCCGCACGGCGGGACTTTCCAGAAGCCGGTGTGCAAGGAATGAGGCCGTTTCATTCTGGCGCTTCACTCGCAAAGGCAGAGTCTTTAATCCACGCTCCAATAAGTATGCGGCTATCGGATCCAGTGTTCCGCCAAACGTACGAATGGACTCACGGATCCGTTTCTCATGCTTTGCCGCAAAAATGGAAGCGCCTGCAATAATATCGGAATGACCTGCCATGTACTTGGTCAGACTGTGCAAGACGAAATCCGCGCCCAACTCCAACGGATTCTGATTTACAGGAGTGCCAAACGTGTTATCAATAAACAGAAGCGCTCCATGACGATGAGCAGCCTCTGCAGCGCCCCGGATATCAATAATCTGAAGTGTCGGATTCGTTGGAGACTCAATGTAAACAAGCCGCGTTTGCGAAGTAAAGTAGGAATCGATGGCGGGAAATTCCCGCAGCGGAATCAATCTGGTCCTGACACCAAATCGCGGGAGCCAGCTCTCCATGAAGAATTGTGTTCTGCCGTAAAGAGAATCGGACGCAAGAACCTCATCCCCCGATTCCAGAACCGCTAAAATGGAAGAAGTAATCGCAGCCATCCCCGAAGAAAAAACCAAACACTTCTCCCCTTTTTCTAATTCGGCGATTTTTCCCTCTACAGCGCGAAGGGTTGGATTTTCATACCTCGTATACAGATACTGTGTGCGGTCCCCTTCCAGATACCGTTCGAGTGCACCGATGGAATCAAACTGAAACGTGCTTGTCTGATAGATCGGGAGGGCGACCGGTTCATTTTGGATCACTGTTTTTGGTGTATGCGCCGCAACCGTTTCCTGCTTCTTTGTCATCGATTCCTTGACCTCCGCCTGAAATCTTCCCTATAATAACGCTTTCGTTTGCATTTTGTAGGGCAAAGCGAGACTGTAGGCGAACAAAAATATGATAGAAGCAGTTCATCTGACAAAGGTTTTCGATCGGACGCAAGCGCTGACAGACGTCAGTTTCGCCGTTCAGAAAGGGGAAATCCTCGGTTTTCTCGGACCCAATGGCGCGGGAAAAACCACAACCATGCGCATCCTCACCGGTTTTTTCCCACCGACTTCAGGCACCGCGAAAGTCGCCGGGTTTGATGTGCTGGAACAATCGCTGGAAGTCCGCAAACGGATCGGCTACATGCCGGAAAATCCTCCACTCTATAATGAAATGACTGTTTCTTCTTTCCTGCGTTTCATTGCGCGCGTCAAAGGAGTCCCGAAGACAAAAGAAAAAGAGCGCACCGATTATGTGCTGCAGAGATGCGCATTGGAAACAGTTCGCGGCCGGCTGATCGGACACCTTTCCCGCGGCTACCGGCAGCGCGTGGGGCTTGCGCAGGCGCTCATTCATGACCCCGAAGTATTGATTCTGGATGAGCCGACAATCGGGTTGGATCCCACACAAATCATCGAGATCCGGCAACTGATCAAAGGACTGGCCGGGGAACATACCGTAATTCTGAGCAGTCACATTCTTCCGGAAGTCGAACAGACCTGCGGACGCGTGGTGATCATTAACAAAGGGAAAATCATCGCGGTAGATACTCCGGAACGTCTTTCCGCTTCGCTCCGCGGTGTGAACGTCTACACGATCACGGTGAAACTCCCCTCCGGTTCACTTGAGACAAAGCTGAAATCAATTCCAGGAACGGTGGAAGTCCGGCCCCAGGAAGGTGGAGTCTATATCATAGAAAGCGACAAAGAGACGGATATTCGGGAGCAGCTCGCCGATACCGCTGTCCGGGAGGAGGCGGGGCTCCTGGAGCTTCGGCCCGTTGCCTTCACGCTGGAAGATGTGTTTGTGCAATTGACCACTGCAGAAGAAGTTCCGGTCCAGTAAAAGGAAAATCATGCGCAATATTCTCGCAATTACCAGAAAAGAATTCGAACAATACTTCGCCTCTCCGATCGCCTATGTAGTGGTCGCGTTGTTTCTTCTTCTGTCCGGCATTTTCTTCTTCATCTACTTGCAGTTCTACCTTCAAAACGCGGCGATGGCCGCCCAAATGGGAGGAGGGGACAACTCGGAAGTGTCGCAAAGCATCATGCGCCCCTTCCTGGCGAATGTTTCTTTCTTTTTCCTGATCATCTTTCCCATGTTGACGATGAAGCTATTTGCGGAAGAAAAGAAGATGGGTACCTATGAGCTGCTGATGACTTCTCCCATTACAACCACACAGCTGGTTCTTGGAAAATACTTTGGGGCTGTTGCGCTGATGTCGGTGATTCTGGCGCTTCTTGCGATCTATCCCGTGATCCTGGTAATTTTTGGAAGCCCTGATATCGGCCCGATCCTCACAGGGTTCCTGGGTCTGTTCCTGCTGGGAGCGGCGTTTCTGTCAGTAGGCGTCTTCTGTTCTTCCATCACAGAGAATCAAATTGTAGCGGCGGTACTGGGATTTGTATTCTTTATCATCTTCTGGATCATCAATTTCGTCACCCGCAGTGAGGAATGGTACGGGAAACTGGCACAGTATGTATCGATTTACCAACGGTTCGAAGATTTTACAAAAGGGGTGTTAAACCTGAATGACGCATTTTTCTACGTCAGCTTTATCTTCTTTGGCTTGTTCGCTACAGGGATCGTGCTGCAATCTCAACGGTGGAGATCGTAAATGGAAACGCTGAAGAAGATTTGTTTCCCGGTCGCAGCCGTGTTGATCATTGCGGCTCTTGCGGTCAAGACCACGCGTCCTGAATGGCAGCTGTACGCAAATATTGTCGCCGGGATCGGCGTCCTATTTTTCCTGATCTCTCTCTATTTTGAGCGGACGGGGCTTAAAACTTTTTTCAGCGCTCGTTCGACGAAACACGGTCTTAATTCTGTTATTCTGGTGCTTTTTGTCCTGGCCATTCTGGCACTCGCAAACTGGATCATTGCCCGGCATCCGAAAAAATACGACACGACAAAGAACAAGCAATTCAGTCTGTCTCCCCTGACTGTCAACGTCCTGAAAGATCTGAAGAAAACGGTAACGCTGACCGCCTTTTACCGGGAAACCCAGGATGAGGGCGAGCGCCTTCAAATGAAGGAACGTATGGATCTGTATAAGGCGAACACGAAACTGCTGGAAGTAAAACTGGTTGACCCGATTAAAGACCCGCTGACACGGGAAAAATACGGGATCACAACGCCGCGCACAACCGTATTCGAATCGGGAAATCAGCGGACAACCATCTCCACAATGGAAGAGGAGGACATCACCAACGCAATTCTGAAAGTCAGTACAGACAAGCAGATCACCATTTACTTTATGCAAGGACATGGAGAGCCATTAATCACGAATGGGGAGGATGCCGGATTTTCTTCCATTGTAGATCTGCTCAAAAAGAGAAATTACGAAGTCAAAGAACTGAAAAATTTCATGGCAAAACCGGAGATTCCGGCCGACTGCACGATCCTGGTGGTTACGGCGCCGCGAGTGGCGCTGCTGGATTCCGAGATCAAGGCGATTCAGGATTATCTGGCATCGGGCGGCCGGGTGATCTTGCTCGATACCCCGCAATCCGATCCGTCTTTCGAAAAAATCCTTTCAGGCTATCCGGTTCACATGGAAGACGATGTGGTCCTGGACAATCAATATTACTACCCGGCAATTGGGCCGCAAGCTCCGCTGGCCCTTCCCAAGCAGGGGACATCCGTCACAAAAGAATTCAACTACGAAATGTTCTTCCCGATCAGCCGCAGCATCACTTCTTCCGCGGAATCAGGTGGCGCAACCGTTACGCCATTTGCGGAAAGCAGTGAATCCAGCTGGGGCGAAACGGACAAACAAAAAGGACTCTTTGAAGAAGGAATTGACAAAAAGGGCCCCTTGATTCTGGGGCTCCTGTACAGCAAAACGGTAGAAAAAAAAGAAGGGAAAGCGGGATCCGGAGAGACACGCATGGCGCTTTTCGGCGGCCTCAGTTTCCTGCAAAACGGCTTCGTCGGTCTTGGGGCCAATCACCTGATTTTTCTGAACTGCGTCGCCTGGTTGACAGAACAGGAAAGCCTGATCCATCTTCCCCCCAAAAACGCCCGCAGCGATACAATGGTCCTGAACAGCAGCCAGATCAAATACATCGGGATCTTGCTTGTCATTGTTTTGCCGCTGGGGATCCTGACCTCCGGAATCACCGTCTGGAGACGCCGCAAGCGATTGTAATCCGAAGCCTCATATGAAATTCCGCTCCACGATCATAGTTGGATTGCTCCTGGCCGGACTTGGCGCCTACGCATATTTCATCGAATACAAAGGAGCGGACAAGAAGAAGGAGCAGGAAGAAAAGAAAAAGATACTCCTGGAAATCAAAAAAGAAGATGTTGCTTCTCTGGAACTGGAAACCGCGGGCCAGACAATCAAGGTAGTTCCGCTGTCCGCGGAAAAATGGCAGATCACTGCCCCGATGGATGCCCGCGCGGACGAAGGAACAGTCAGCCGGATCCTGAGCAACTTCGAGAAGCTTCAGTATCAGGACATTGCCGAGCAACAGCCAAAGGATCTTACGCCGTACGGCTTGAAGGATCCGAGCGCAGTTCTGCGTTTCGTTTTGAAAAAAGGAAATGCAAAACAAACTTTGATGATCGGAGCAAAGAATCCGGTAAACGATGTTACCTACGTCCGCGTGAACAATGACCCGCGCGTCTACACCGTCGAGTATTCGGCAGGAGATGCCGCATCTACTACTTTATTAGACTTAAGAGATAAGAAGCTTACCGATTTCTCCAGCGAAAAAGTGGAAACGGTGGACTTGAATACGGGCGCGCTCAACCTCCAGTTCCGGAAGGAGGGCGGCGTGTGGAAAATGAAGAAGCCGGTGGAATCGCCTGCTTCGGATAGCGAAGTGACTTCCCTTCTCTCTTCGCTGGAAGTGTTGCGGGCCTCGGAATTTATCGATCAACCTTCTTCGGATCTCTCCGCGTACGGCCTTCAGGAACCTGCTGCGGTCGTGGAATTAACCCTGGAAAAGGGCCTGCGTCAAAAAATCTCGTTCGGAAGCAAACAGGGTGAGCAACGCTACTGCCGTGTGGAAGGAAGCACCGGGATTGCAAAGGTAAGCGATGGATTCTCCAACCTGTTTGAAAAGAAACTGGAAGAGTGGCGCGAAAAGAAACTGGCCGTTTTCAACCGGTTTGACGCAACCGACGTCCGCATCAAAACCGGCGCCACAGAATACGCCTTCAAGAAAGGAAAAGAAGAAAAGTGGAATCAGCAAAGCCCGGTGAAGGGAGAAATCGAAAGCGAAAAGATCCAGGATCTTCTGGAAAAGCTGGAAAATGCGGAGATTTCCAGCTATGGCGACAAAGCCGGTTTAGAAGGCGCTCCCACCATGGAAGTGTTTGTGACCTTGAAAGATTGGCAGGACAAAGTCAGCAAGAAACATCTCACATTTGGCGCAACGAAGGAAAACCAGCAAGCCGTTAAAAACGATGACTACAGTACGATCGTCTTTGCGCAAGGTGCGCTGCAGAAACAGATCGAGACTGCCCTCACCGAACTGAAACCTAAGAAGTAGGGGCGCACGGCGGGTTCCTCGCCACTCCCCTGCTCCTGGGACTTTCCATTTCCGTCTCCAGGTTGTATCGTTAATAGTTTCAACCTTTTATGCAAAATGTTCTGGCCCTTATTTCGATCTTGTTCTATGCATTGTCCGCGGTGTATTTCGGAGTCAAGTTTTTCCTGAAAAAAGACAAAACACGAACGCTGGCATTCCTGTTTTTGCTCATTGGATTTGTGACCCATGCTCTTGATCTCCTGGTGATCGGTCTGGATCACCATCGTTTCCCGGCAGCAACCTTCACGGAAGCGTTTTCGCTACTCACCTGTCTGGTCATTTTGCTGTTTATTCTCATGAACCGGACCGGAGAAATGGATGCCGCGGGCGTGTTGCTGCTCCCTGTAACCATCCTTTCCGTCATGTTGTATGTGCTGCATCACGGCAACGATCAGGTGGTTGAGCCGGTTCTGAAGGGGGGCTGGATCTACGTCCACATCCCGTTGATGATTCTTAGCGTGGCGGCATTATCCATTTCTTGCATCCTGGCTGCTATGTACCTGGTCCAGGAAAAGCAATTGAAGTCGAAGAGTCCCGCATTTTTTTACTACCGCCTTCCCTCACTCGAGGTCTGCGAAGAATGGTCTTACCGTAGTCTCTGGTTTGGATTCTTTACGCTTACATTTGGCATCCTGACGGGGATGATCTGGTCCAAATATCTCCGGGGTGTCTACTGGAGCGGAGACTATAAGGAGATCTGGTCCGTCATCACGTGGTGTCTGTACGCCATTCTACTTCATGGCCGAACAATTTCTTCCTGGCGCGGCAGAAAGGCGGCGTACCTGGCAATTCTGGGTTTTGTGTTCATCCTGTTTGCCTTCGCAGGCGTTTCTCTGGTGGCCAAGAGCTACCATTCATTTTGATATGGCGATTTCTCTGATCGGTTTGAACCATAAAACGGCCCCGGTGGAGTTGCGGGAACGGCTGCACATGCCGGAGGATCAAATTGCGGAAGCTCTCGGGAAGCTGCTCCAGATTGTTCCGGAGGCTTTGATTTTTTCCACCTGCAACCGGGTGGAACTTCTGATCAATCAGGAAGCGTTGGTGGACGTTCAAGAACAATTGGTACTGTTCTGGAGCAAATATCGAAACATGCCTGCAGCGGAATTTGAACCGTTTCTTTATCGCCACGCGGGGCCGGACGCCGTCCACCACGTATTTCGAGTGGCGAGCAGTCTGGATTCGATGGTGATCGGTGAACCACAAATTCTGGGACAGATGAAACAGTTTTTTACAATCGCGCAGCAGGCAAAGTCAATCGGCGCAACACTTCATTCTCTGATGGAACGCTCCTTCATGGTTGCCAAAAAGGTGCGGAATGAAACGATGATTGCAGCTAACGCGGTATCGGTCAGTTCAGTTGCCGTGGAACTTGCAACAAAAATCTTCGGGAAACTGGAAGGAAAGACCGCGCTCATTATTGGCGCCGGGAAGATGAGTCTGCTTTCCATCCAACATCTGCAGTCTCGTGGCGTCCGCGTCATCCTGGTCACGAACAGAACTTTCCAGAAGGCGGCAGAAATAGCGGAGCACATGAAGGGGAGGGCCGTTCCCTTTGAAAATCTGATCGATTGTCTGGCGGAATCCGATATCGTGATCAGCTCCACCGGATCCGACACCTTTATCGTCCGGAAGGAACATGCGCTGCGCGCGATGAGTCTCCGCAAGAACAGACCGATATTTTTTATTGACCTTGCCGTGCCGCGCGATATCGATCCGCAAATCAATCAGATTGACAACACGTTTCTCTACGACATTGACGATCTGCGTGCGGTTGCCGATAAGAACCGTCAGGAAAGACAAAAAGAAGCGCAAAGAGCCGAAGAAATCGTGTCCCAGGAAGCGGAGGTTTTCTGGAACAAGTTGAAGGCGTTGGATATCGCACCTACGATTCGGGAAATCCAGAGCCGCATCGAATCGATGCGAAAACGCGAGATCGAGCTTACCCTCAAGAAGCTCGGACCCCTCACAGCGGAGCAGCAGGAAGCGATCGAACAACTCACTGCGAGCGTAACGGACAAAATCGTGCAATCCTCGTTTTCTGAGCTCCGGCAGCTGGCGAATCAGCCCGACGGCGTAGAAAAGATCAGCCTGATCAAGAAATTGTTCCGGTTGTAAATCGAATGAAATACACTCTTGCCACCCGCGGAAGCAAACTGGCGCTGTATCAGGCACACTTTGTCCGGCAGCGGTTGTCGGAAAAATTTCCACAACACCAGTGGGAGATTCAGACATTTACTACTACAGGCGACCGCATTCAGGATAGACCTCTGGCCGAGTTTGGCGGAAAGGGGGTGTTTCTGAAAGAGATCGAAGAAGCACTTTTATCCGGAAAAGCCGATCTCGCGGTGCACAGCCTGAAAGATGTTCCGTGTGAAGAGACTCCACATTTACGTCTTGCGGCGTTCCTCTCCCGTGAGGATCCGCGCGATGTCTGGATCAGCAAACACGCAGACCTGATGCATCTTCTTCCCGAAAAGCGGGTAGGAACAAGCAGTCTCCGGCGATCGCTGCTGGTTCATTTCTATCGCACCGATCTCCAGGTCGAATTGCTGCGCGGCAATCTGGATACACGTCTGCGCAAGCTGGACGAAGGACAATATGACGCGATCGTGGTGGCCGCGGCAGGTTTGCACCGGCTCCAACTCTTTGATGATTCCTACATGTACTATTTGTCCGAAGAAGCATTCATTCCAGCTGTTGGTCAGGGAATCATGGTCGTGCAAATCAGAGAGAACGAAGAACCGCTTTCCGTAATGCTGCGCGACTTCAATGATTCACAGAGTGAAACTGCAGCACGGATCGAACGCAAGTTCCTTTCGCACTACGAGGGAGGATGTCATTTGCCGGTTGGTGGATTGGCCACCCACAAAAACGGAGCCTGGCATTTTAGCGCGTTTATCGGCGGCGTAAAATCGAAACGGATGATTCAAGATCGCGTGGATGGAGATGATCCGGATCGCTGTGCGTTCCAGATGCATCAATTGCTGGAACAACAAGGCGCGAAAGAGCTTTTAGCAGAGCTGGCATGATATGCAAGACGGTTATTACTTCAAAGATCTGACCAGAATTGATCTGGACACAGTTTCCTGGACCTCACTTGCTGCGGTGGAAGACCCGTTGGTGCTGCGGATGAGCCGCGCTCAGATTTCAACAACGTTAGAAGCACTGGTTGCCCAGGGCATAGGCCCCTCCACACCTTGCGTGGTTCAGGACAGTTTTCCCGGTTCCCCGGCAATTGTGGGAACCGTAGCCGACATCGGCATACGGCTGCAACGAACCGGATTAGAAACCTTCTTTCTGGTAGTGGGAGACACGGCCGGCGCCGGACCGCTGACGGGCCGAACAGTTCTGGTAACCCGCGCAGGGAAACAGGCTCACGATCTAACTGTGCTTTTGCAGCGGGAAGGAGCGTCTGTTCTGGAGATTCCTGCTATAGAAATCGTACTACAAAAAGAGGAGATCCGCGTTCTGGAGCGCGCGCTGGAGGAGATCGGAGACTACTCCTGGCTCATTCTTACCAGCGTCAACACAGTCTCGATCCTGAATGATGTGCTTCAAAAGAGAGGCGCTTCCTGGGAGATATTTGATCATTTACGCATCGCTTGTATCGGCAAGTCCACTGCAGCGAAGGTGCGCAAGCTCGGCGGCAAAGTCTCCCTGGTGCCGCCCCGGTATCAGGCGGAAAGCCTGGCAGAGGAGATTCTCAAAGAAGAGATCCGGAATGCAAAGATCCTGTTGCCGCGGGCGAAAGGATCGCGCGAAGTCTTGCCAAAGGCCCTTGCCGATGCGGGAGCCGTCGTGCATAAGATGCACCTGTACCGGGCTGAGGCGCCCAGAACGAGCCGGTCTCTTCTCAAAGCAATCCTAAAAGAAAAGCAGATCGATTACATTACATTTACATCTTCTTCAACGGTTCGCAATTTTGTTGAAATGACAGGCAAGTGGCTCTCCGGCATCGATCGCCGGCGAACACGCATCGCCTGTATCGGGCCGGTCACAGAAGCAACTCTGCTGGAACTGGGAATTCAGCCGTCCATTGTCGCAAAAGAATTTACCATACCCGGATTAGTGAGGGCCATCGTTGAAGAAGCCGGATAGACGCGGCTCAGTGAAGATACTTTCCGATCCAGGTCACGATAGCGCCCGCAATCCGGTTTTCAGCGCATCCATACCAGGATCTCGCGGAGAAAACCGGCTGTAGGGAAGGTATATGCCAGCATCAGGAAGACCAGAGCGCCGCGAAGATAACCGACGCGCTTTCCGACTTCTACTCTATTCGAGATCAGGATCAGCGATGCCAACCATGCCAACGCCGGAGCGAGAACGCTGAAGATTCCAAAAACCGGAGCCGAAAGTCGAGTCAAGGCGTCAAACAGATTCCCTACCAGGTACAGGTCTCCGGCAGCAAAAAGCACGGCAAGTCCGCCCCCAAGCAGAGGCTGTTGCAACCAGTAGGAAAACAAAAAAGAGCGAAGGTGCAGATGAATTGCTCCAACCGCAACAGCGAGAAGTCCCAACCCCTCGGCCCAATAAGAATAGCGCGCATAGTCTTGCCTACCCGTCATGGCCAGAAGAAAAAAAGGTACCCCGAGAAATGATAGGTACAGGAAACTGGCGAACCAAGCGCCCAGAACCTTCTTTACAGGATGTACCGGAAGCATTTCTTCAGTGCTTCTTTGCGGTTCGCGGGATAGATTTACTCCGGACTGCACTCCTAACAACACGGCTAAAATCAAAAATACTATAAGAACAAATGACACGCTCATGTAAAACACAACAATGAAGGCCCAGGGAAGTCCATTCCGGAAAACGGCGAATATCACGGCCCAGCTGAGAAAGATCAGCAGAATTGAACTGTAAAACTGCCTGCGGTGCTTGCGAAGTTCCAGTGCCATAAACCTCCGGAAGCCGCTGCTGCCTGACAGTTTCAGTCTGCGATTCAAGAAAAATGCAAAGAAATATAAAAATAAAAAAAAGACCGTCGAGGTGGAAAGCCACATACGAGGTAGATTATACTTGATCCGGCTTGCGGATTTGAGAAACGGTAGAAATCCACTATCCTGATGGAGACATATGGGCACAAATTCGGAACAATCACGAATCGGACACGGAGTGATTCTCGCGGCGCTTTGCATTCTGTTTCTGGCTGTTACCCGAAAGCTGCTGATTCCGGTTGGAATGGGGCTCCTCATTTCCATGATCTTCCGCCCCATTTATTTATCGCAACTACGGCTCTTAAAACAGCGTGCAGGCCTTGCCGCGTTTGAGTGCACAGTATTGCTGACTGTGGGTGTTGTCCTTCCGATGACAGTGATTGGATCGATTCTTGCGGACGACATCGCGCATCTGGTTCAATCGGTAAAGGATCTGGTCCAGAGTCAGCAGCAAGGTCAAACGCAGATCATGCAGATACCGTTGGTATCACAGATATACGAGAAGTTGAAAGCATGGACAGGACTTTCAGATCAGGCACTATTGGAACGCGGCAAACAGATTGGTATCGAGGCTCTTTCCTTCATCACAAAGTTTGTAGGAGGAGTCGCCACCTCACTTCCTGGCAAAGTGGCGGCCGTAATTTTCTTTTTGATTTCCTTTTATTATGGTCTGGCCGATGGTTCGCGGTTTGCAAACTTTCTACGCGGACTCCTTCCCTATTCGGAACAGGAGATCGATGAATTGTTTCTGACAGTACAGGGGATCTCCCGAGGAGTTATTTTGGGAGCTCTGACAGCAGGAATCGTGCAAGGAATAATCATTGGTTTCGCTTACTGGTTCACCGGGATACCGAGGCCTTTCTTTTTTGGAGTGCTAACGGTGATTTTTTCCTTCATTCCTTTATTTGGCAGTCTGCCGACCGGCATCGGTGGAGTGATCTATCTGATTGTTACGCATCACTATGCTGCAGCAGTCGGAATGGGCATTGCGTTCTTCCTTGCCTCCATTTCAGACAACATCGTGAAGCCCTGGGTACTCAGAGGTCAAGCGGAACTGCATCCGTTGCTGGGCCTGATCAGCGTATTGGGCGGACTTGGTATCTTTGGCTTTTCCGGAATCTTCTTTGGACCTCTCATCGCGGCGCTCACAGTGGCTGTTTTGCAGCTCACACGGCAAGACCAGAAACAAACCGTTTGAACCGACCCCGCGCTCTTATCCTTGCGCGGCCTTGTGTCTGCCTGTCTTTGTTGTTATTCCGATCTCTGATCGCGGAGCAATTTTATCATCCCGGATACATCAGTTGCAGGTAATTTGCAGACATGATTCCGGCAGACATAAGCGGTCCGTTCCCCAAGGCTCATCCGTTGAACCACCCCGTGCAATGAGGGTGGGTCAGTTTTCAATGCTCGTTGATAAGGCTTTCGGCGCAGACTGGCTCATCAGCACTTAGCCGACTTGCGCGGCCAGTTTTCGTCCGTGCTGTCCCTCGACCTCTGCCAGCCGAAACAACGCATCAACAGCTTGGACCACCTTTTGAGCACCGCCTGGAAGAAAGTACACCTCGCCGCAACGCTGACACACCCAGGCCTTTATGCCGCAGAGGCGAACGCTGACACTTCCACGCTCAAAATCCTGATCGATATATTTCGATTTCAGGCTGCCGCCACACTCCGTACAGGGCTTCCTGGTGATTGGGTTTTTCATCTTCATCTTTTCTCAGCTCTTCGAGTCGGCGTTTCCCACCACGGCTTCTGCGGAATGTATGCGGTGATCACGTCAACGCAAGCTGAATCAGAACAATCGCAAACTATATGAAGGAAACGCGTTTTTCGTCCTTCCGCAAGTTTTCCTAGAATCAGGCACCTGCGATCGTCAGGATAATCCTCCAACAGCTGACTCTGACCAAGAATCATACTCACAACTTACAATTCGTCAAAACCTTCCTCAACCATATGTCTGACAGCGTGGATTCTGATCCGATAGTTACCGGATTGAATATTCCGGCGAATCGATGAGAGAAGTCTCCCACTCGATTTCCTTGCCACTGAATGATGTTACAGTTCCTGTTTCCGAAATTCAAGGCATTCTACTGTGGGCAGTATGAATCAAAACGAGGGACCTGATCGGCAGCCACCAGTACAACCGATGTGTACCGAATCGAAGCCCGCCGGTTTCCGCAAGGACTTGCGGAAATGGCGCCGGCAAAGCGACAAAGGCAAGCGGCTTGCTCTGTCTCTGAAGTGGAAGGTGTCAACGGGCGTTGAATAATGACCCACTAACGAGCATTGAAAACTGACCCACCCCTGGGGGTGTTCGAGCAACCCAATCCCATTTGGGAAAGCGGAGAGAGCGAGGGCGCGTATCCCTC
>CAZDDB010000006.1:0-33788 GCA_964504105.1 uncultured Acidobacteriota bacterium | reverse complement strand
ACCGTCGTTCCAGCCGACACATCGGCGGAACGGGTTCTCGCAATGAAACCGGACGGCATTGTTTTGTCCAACGGTCCGGGCGACCCTGCCGCGCTTACTCCAATCATTCAAGAAGTACAAACGCTCATCGGAAAACTCCCGATTCTGGGGATCTGTCTGGGGCATCAAATCCTGGGACACGCGCTGGGAGGAAGCACCTACAAGTTAAAATTCGGACATCGCGGCGGGAATCAGCCGGTTCTACACTTGCCCACGCAGCGCGTGGAAATCACCTCGCACAATCACGGTTTTGCGGTTGACGCAAATTCGCTCGGAGCGAATATCCAGCCGACCTACATCAATCTGAATGACCGGACGCTGGAGGGTTTTCGTTGTCCTGAGCTCATGGTGGACGCGGTACAGTTCCATCCGGAAGCGTCCCCCGGACCACACGACTGCGCACACATCTTCGATGACTTTGTTGAAAGAATACGAACCACGGAGGCACGGAGACACTGAGTTATAAAAATTTGCTGTTTAATCCTCCGTGCCTCAGTGCCTCCGTGGTCACCTGCAAACATGGGTAAACGGACGGATATTCACAAGATTTTGATCATCGGGTCGGGGCCGATTGTCATCGGACAGGCCTGTGAATTCGACTACTCGGGAACGCAGGCTTGCAAGGCGTTGCGGCAGGAAGGATACGAGCTGGTGCTGGTCAACAGCAACCCGGCAACGATCATGACAGATCCTGAAATTGCGGATCGGACTTATATTGAGCCGCTGACAGTACCGATTCTCACATCGATCCTGGATGTGGAAAAGCCGGATGCGCTCCTGCCCACCGTGGGTGGTCAAACCGCGCTGAACCTCACGCTGGAACTGAGCCAGCAGGGAATTCTGCGTGAGCGAAAGATTGAATTGCTTGCCCTTTCTGAAGAATCTCTCCGGCTCGCAGAAGACCGGCTGCTCTTCAAACAAGCAATGGAGGAAATCGGTCTGCAGGTGCCCAAAAGCGCCTACATCAAATCCGTAGAAGAGGGACTCACAGCAGTCAAAGAGATCGGCTTCCCTGCCATTCTCCGGCCGTCCTTCACTCTGGGAGGATCCGGCGGCGGGATCGCCTTCAATCTGGAAGAATTTGTAAAGCTGGTTGCGTCCGGACTCGAGCGAAGTCCGGTGCATGGTGTGTTGATCGAAGAGTCGCTGATCGGCTGGAAGGAATATGAGCTGGAAGTGATGCGCGACCTGAAGGACAACGTGGTGATCATCTGTTCGATTGAGAACTTTGATCCTATGGGAATCCACACAGGCGATTCCATCACGGTTGCTCCTTCGCAGACATTGACGGATCGCGAATACCAGAAACTCCGCGATGCATCGATAGCAATCATACGCAAAGTCGGAGTCCAGACCGGCGGATCGAACATTCAATTCGCAGTGAATCCGGATGACGGGCGCGTCGTGATCATTGAAATGAACCCACGCGTATCGCGTAGCTCGGCTCTGGCATCCAAGGCTACCGGATTCCCGATTGCCAAGATCGCCGCAAAGCTGGCTGTCGGGTATACACTCGATGAAATTCCAAACGAGATCACACGCAAGACAATGGCTTCATTTGAGCCGACCCTGGACTACGTGGTCGTGAAACTTCCACGCTGGGCTTTCGAAAAATTTAAGCTTGCCGATCCAATATTAACCACACAGATGAAATCGGTTGGTGAAGTAATGGCGATCGGCCGCACCTTCAAAGAAGCACTGATGAAAGGGATCCATGCGTTGGAAATGAAAAGCCGCGGCTTGCTGCTGGACAATATTCCTAGAGACGCTGCCACGATCCGTTCGCGTCTTCAGACACCAACCTGGGATCGCATCTTTTATGTTGCAGCAGCTATTGAAGCGGGAATTTCATTTCACGACATTCACAGCATCACAAATATCGATCCGTGGTTCCTCGCACAAATGGAAGAAATCATGATCATGTGCAGAAAATTGAAGACTTGGGAGGACATCACAACGGAAGGCTTGCGTTCTGCCAAACGGCTCGGACTGTCAGACGGTGACATCGCTTATTTCAGCAAGCGCAGCGAAGCGGAAGTCCGGCAGATGCGCGAACAGTCCGGGCTGAAACCGGTGTACAAGCGGATTGATACCTGCGCTGCCGAGTTCGAAGCCTACACACCGTATTTATACTCCACCTATGAACGCGAGTGTGAGGCGGACCCAACGAACGCGCGAAAAGTCATGATCGTGGGAAGCGGATGCAACCGCATCGGGCAGGGGATCGAGTTTGATTACTGCTGCTGTCAGGCATCTTTTTCGTTGAAGGAATCGGGGATCGAGTCCATCATGGTGAACTGTAATCCGGAAACCGTAAGCACGGATTATGATACGTCCGATCGCCTTTATTTTGAGCCGATCACGGTAGAAAACTTGTTGGATATTATTTCTGTGGAAAAACCGGAGGGAGTGATTGTCCAGTTCGGCGGTCAGACCTCCCTGAAAGTTGCCGAGGGTCTGCATCGGGCAGGCGTAAAAATCCTGGGCACCAGTTTTGATTCGATCGATCTTGCAGAGGACCGGAAACGTTTCCAGCAGTTTCTAGACTTTTACGGAATCCGCCAGCCGCGATCGGCAACCGCGTACTCGGCAAACGAGGCGGTCCGAATCGCGCGCGAGATCGGCTATCCGGCGATGGTGCGGCCCAGTTACGTGCTGGGCGGACGCGCGATGGCGGTGGCCTATGATGAAGAAGACCTGCTCCGCTATGTCGAAGAAGCGGTACGGGAATCGTTTGACCGCCCGATTCTGATCGATCAGTTCCTGGAAGATGCGCTGGAATATGATCTCGATGCTCTCTGTCAGGGAAAAGATTTCTTTGTCGCAGGAATCATCGAACACATTGAACGCGCCGGGATCCATTCCGGCGACAGTTGCGGTGTTTTGCCTGCATACTGGATCACTCCGGAGCTGAAAAAGCAAATGATTGAGTGGACAGGAATCATTGCGGCCAATCTCAACATTGTGGGACTGATGAACATCCAGTTCGCAGTACAGAAGAACACGTTGTATGTTCTGGAAGTCAACCCGCGTGCCTCCCGCACTGTTCCTTACGTAAGCAAAGCGATCGGTGTGCCACTCGTAAAACTGGCTACAAGACTGATGACCGGTTCCGCGCTTTCCGAGTTTGGATTGCCGGAAGAGATTCCGCTGAAGGGACACTACATCAAAGCGCCTGTGTTTCCCTTTATCAAGTTCCCTGATGAAGATGTGCTGCTGGGACCGGAAATGAAGAGCACCGGAGAAGTGATGGGTGTGGGTGACGAGTTCGGAACCGCATTCGCAAAAGCGCTGATCGCTGCCGGAAACCGGTTGCCGCTCCAGGGAAGCGTGTTTGTCAGCGTAAATGACCAGGACAAGAATGCGCTGGTTCCAATCGCATTACGGCTCCATGAGCTGGGGTTCCTGATTGTTGCTACCGAGGGAACCGCAAAATTTTTGAGAGAAAACTCAATTCCTGCAAAGAAAATCTACAAGGTGAATGAAGGACGTCCGAATATTGCCGATGCGATCATCAACGGTGAAATCCAGATGGTGATCAACACACCGTTCGGCAAGGTATCGCATCAAGATGAAAGCGCGATCCGGCGGACCGCCATCCGACAGGGCGTCCCATGCATTACGACACTTGCCGGCGCCGAAGCTGCCATCGAAGGAATCAAGGGTCTCCGCAAAGGCCCATTGCCCGTCCGCGCACTGCAAGATTACAACCGTTTGTAGAGCCCTGAAGTGTAAGGGTCCGAAGTTTGAAAGAATTAGTGCCGCGACTGTCACAGTTCTATGTATTGACGAAAGGCACACATTTTAATAAATTCTTTCTATGGCAAAAGTTTTTGAGTGGGACAAGGAAAAGAATCAAAAATTGATCAAGGAAAGGGGTATATCCTTCGAGGCTATCGTTCTGCAGATTGAAGCCGGTCGCGTGATTGCCATCGCTCCCGGCAAAGGCAAGTTCAGACACCAAAAACTGTATGTTCTGGAATTGAATAACTATGTCTATGTGGTTCCTTTTGTCGAGGACTCTGAACGCATCTTCCTGAAGACGATTATCCCTAGCCGGAAGTTGACAAAACGCTTTTTGTTCGGAGGTGATTGACATGAAAAAATACCAATTGGATTCGGAAGAGAACGAAATTCTTGATGCGATCGAGAGCGGGCGATGGGAGCTTGTTAAGCCGAAAAGATCCGAACTTCAACGTTACGCCCAGATCGCGAAAAATACGCTTCGCAAAGGCCAAAGGATGAATATTCGGATTTCCAAAGCTGATTTCAATCGCATAAAAGCTAAGGCAGCGGAAGAAGGGATTCCTTATCAGACGCTGGTGGCGAGCATAATCCACAGGTATGTTTCGGGAAATCTTAGGCCCGTCTGAAGATTGTCCGCAACTGAGCGTCGTCAACTGCTTCAGAACAAACTTTCATCACAAATTGCTGGTTCATCATCAACATCCGATTTGGTATAATGCTTTCCTTTCAATCGGTGGAGGTTCCGGGTGAAGATTTCGAATCTACGACAGCTCTGCTGTCCAGCTTGCCGGGAACACTACGCAATCAACGCGCTGTCCTCATTTGAAGATTCGATCGAAATCGGACTTCTCACCTGTCGGCGGTGTTGCATTACAGTTCCCATCCTCAACGGCTTTCCTATTTTTCAGGAGCAATTGCTCATCGAACCGGAAGATCTTCAAGAGATATCAGAACGGGTTTTTGGAAAACCGGGCGCGTATCTTTCATTCCTGGATTTGAAACGGAGCAAACCCGTCTACGATCTTTATGCCGCATTTCAGCCTTTTAACGAATCAACGCAGTCCATTTTTCCGTTGGTTCCGCTGCTAAATGAAGTGTTGCGTCCCGGTGACCTGATTCTCGATCTGTGGTGCCGGACGGGCTGGACCGGAGAACTTCTGGCGGCACTCTTTCCCGAACAACAGATCCTATCCATATGGGAAGGAACATCCGGGCTTCTGGGGCCAAAGGGATTTCATTTCTGGTTGGGTTCAGGAAAGCGCCGTAAGAATCTGGATATCCTGTTTCACTCTCCGAATGATCCGTTGCCATTTTTGGATCAGACGTTTTCGGTTGTCCATGGTCTGGATACCCTGCACCGCTATCATCATGTCCCTTTGATCCCGGAATGCCTTCGGGTTGTCAAGAAGGACGGAGCGATTGTCTTTCCGCACAACCATCTCACAAATTCAGAACCGGAACCTTATTTTGATCGCGGCGAAGATCAAATGCATGGAAAGGAATACCACCAGTATTTCCAACGCTTGCTGAACGGAACAAATTGGAAAGGATTTGTTCTTTCTGAAAAAGGTTTGTTTGATTCAGGTCCCACCTACCGGCTCATGGATGAAGCGGACACGGACCATTACAATGCGTGCATTCTACTGACGGATAAACACAACGAAGAGCGGGTCTTTGCACAGATCGAAAAGACCCTTGCCGGTTACGAGAATGCGCAAGTGATCTTCAATCCTCTCTATTCTATTGATTTCATCCGGCGGAAGGCTGTGCTATCGCCGGAAGCGATGGATCACGGTGGGGATACTTTGTTTTTCCGGCACCCGATGTATCATGCCCGGCTGATGCAGCACTCACCGGTTCCTCTCGAAGAGGAAGATTGTCTGATTCTTTATTGGGGCTACCGATTGAAAACAGTTTCACAGATCGCTTCGATTCTGAAGTGCGATTCGCTTGCAGTATTCGAACGGCTTCGGAGAATGGAGGCAAAGGAGCTGATTCAGTTGCAGAATGTTTCTCCGGCAATGTCACGGCTCCAGCGCTACTACTGTCAACAGGATGTTTCCGCTTGTGGTGAAGCGACCCTAACGAAGCTCTGGCAGAAAACGGTTTCCCTGCATGGCGAAAAGCCGTTTCTTTTGTGGCCCGAAGACAATAGCGTTTTCAGTTACTCTGATTGCGACACGATTGTCCGCATGACCGGTTCCTTCCTAATTTCAAAGGGCATCAAGCCAGGGGACAGAGTTCTACTCGATTCCATATCGCATCCGGAGTTTATGTTTCTTTTTTGGGCGACTGTATTGCTCGGTGCAGTTGCAGTTCCTCTCAATCCTGAAATGGCGGCAGATGCAAGGTCAGCAGTTTTGGAAAAAACGCAGGCGAAACTATGGATGACACACTCTGTTTCGGATGGCGGGCCTCCGTGTCCGCCATCATTCACATTTGGCATAAGCGAAGATTCTGATCGCTACGAAGGCTCCTTTTCCCAGGTGATTGCAGATCAATCTCCGCAGAGCGACTTTCCTTCTGCGACTGAAAGGCAGCCGGCTGTGATCCTGTTTACCTCCGGAAGCACAGGTACTCCAAAGGGTGTGGTGCTATCTCATGGCGCCCTTTTCCGGTCTGCTCGAATCCTTGATGAAGCATATCATTGGAGGAACAAAGATCGCTTCCTTGGAGGCGGCAGTTTTCACACGATGAGCGGACTCCGGAATCCATGCATCACTGTTTTGCATTCCGGCGCCTCGGTTGTAATCCCCGGCAAAGAGCACACTCAGAGTCCCCTGAGCGTAATGAATTTGTGCTTGCAATATCAGGTATCGATCTTGAACGTAACGCCGGCCTTTCTGGCATATTGGAACCGGGCAACGCAAAAAGCGGGATATTTCCGGTCCCATCGTTTGAGGTTTGTCATCTCGACCGGGTCTGCTCTGCATCCCACTCATCACGAAACCTTTCACAAATACTTTGGATGTCCTGTTTTTGACTATTACGGGCTGACAGAGACAACAGGGGCATGCATTCTGATTGATGAGGATTTGAGCGACGTTCAGGAAAAAGGAATCGGCCGTCCGTGGGGATGCCTTGTGAAAATTATTGATGAGGCCGGTGAGTCACAACCTTCCGGTTCTATTGGAGAGCTTGCCATTTATGGTGAGAATCTGATGCATGGATATCTTGGCGATGAACCGCTCACACAGAGCCGTATTCGAAACGGATGGTTCCTGACGGGAGACACGGCGCGAATCAATGATTTCGGTTGCGTGGTGCTAGTGGGGCGAAAAGATCGAATGATGATCGATAAGAATGGAGAGAATGTGTATCCGGAGGAGATCGAAAGAGCCATCGTTGGTATTGAAGGGGTGGCGGAATCTTTTGTGACGCAATACCAGGACGAGATGTTCGTAGATCAGATTGCAGCAATTGTGGTTCTGGATAAACCCGGATCTAGCGGGGAAGATGGCATTTCCTATTTACGTAAATCCCTCGCCGCAAAGATTCCCATCCATCACGTTCCTCATCTCATTCTGGTTGTCGATGAAATACCAAAAGGCTCTGCCGGAAAACCATCATCGCAGCTGATCGAGCAAATCATTCGAAATGAGGAGATTGCACGAAACGGTTTGTAACGCCGGCGTCCCGCCGGCCCGTCATCATGGTGAACTTTTCTGTTCAGCCGGCGAGACGCCGGCGCTACAAACCGTAGCAATGCAGAGGCAATGAAATGAATTTGGAAGCAAAATTCGAGCAGATTGAAACAACCGGCTTGGCGTCCAGAAAACTCATCGATGGTCCGAAATCCCTTACGTATGGCGATTTGAGCAAGCAGAGCAGGAAGCTCGCTGCTTTTTTGAAAAGCAACGGTTTGGAACCGGGCGACCGGCTTGCGATTGCGGTCGCAGACGATGTGGAAGTTGCTACGATTTTTCTTTCCTGTTTGAGATCGCGTTTTGCAGTGTTGCTGATCGATCCGGCTGCAAAAAAGGCGGAAGCAGCGGAAATCATCCGCAGGGCCAAAATCAAAGGGATCTTCATTGATCAGGAACTGATCGATGAATGGGCTCTCCAGGAATTAATTCCGCATATCTGGCCGGTCGTAAAACAGAAAAAGAAACTGATCAGCAGACTGCTTGGGAAAAAAGAGCAGATAGACTCATCCCGTCAGAATTATCCCGATTGTCTCACTGGGTTCGAAAGTGAGGCGGAACGTTTTCGCTTTGAAGGCGGTTCGGATCAGTCTTCCCTTCTTCTTTGCACATCCGGCACAACAGGTCTCCCCAAAATCTTGCAACTCAGTTGCGTAAATTTGATTGCTGCAGCGAAAACAACATCCACAAAGCTTCAATTCAATGAAAATACGAGAGTTCTTGATCTTCTCCCGCTGACTCATTATGACGGCATTATCTCCGGGCTGTTCACCGCTTTCTGGAACGGCGCTGCGCTCATCCGCCTGGGTCCCTTTTCCGTTCCTCTTTTGCCGGAAGTTTTTGACGCGATCTACAAATATCGATCCACTCATGTTTTGTTGACGCCGTCCATTCTGGCTTTGATGCTCCGTCTGGGAGAGGACTTTCAAGAAGTTTTTCAAACGGAAGAGTTCCAGTTTGTGATCTCCGTGGCCGCAACCTTGCCTCCAAAATTGTGGTCTGATTTCGAACAGAAATCAGGGAAAAGTGTGGTGAATGTCTACGGTTTATCCGAAACGGGGAATAACCTCTTTGCCGGTCCAGATGAGGAAAGCCATCAAATCGGTTCCATCGGCAAACCCGTGGATTGCGGCGCCCTGATTGTAAATGACAACGCAGAAGAAGTACCTGCCGGCGAAATCGGAGAATTGCTGCTGGATGGCGACAGTATCACGGCCGGTTATCTGGAACAGCCGGCAGCAAAGCTGGCCATAGGCGGCGTCGAATGGTTTGCAACCGGCGACCTGGCCTTTGTCGATGCATCGGGAGTATTTCGTCTTGTGGGACGAAAAAAGAACATCATGATTGTTGGTGGGCGAAACGTCTATCCCGATGAAGTGAACAACGCGTTGCTGTCTCACGCTTCAGTGGCGGAAGCGGCAACGTTTGGCATGCCGGACGAAATCTGGGGAGAAAGAGTTGTCGGTTGTGTTGTTGCACAGGGTAGTCTTACTTCGCAGGATCTGATTCATTTCGCGTCCGAACAGTTGTCTGATTACAAGGTTCCGCGCGAGATCCATCTGGTTTCGAAGCTGCCGAAAGGACGCTCTGGAAAGGTATTAGTGAATGAGCTGATCGCTCAATTGCAGCAGGGCGCCTTACAAAAAAAAGAAGAGACTCGGGAGAGATTGGAAGAGCAGATTCTGCAGATAGCTTCAGAGAGTTTTCGTACTCCCCTAAGCGAACTTTCGCTGACCACCACTCCGCAGAGCTGCAGCAGCTGGGATTCGGTTGCGCATATGGATTTTGTAATCCGTTTGGAAGAAAAGTTTGGGATTGAGCTTCTTCCCCGAGAGGTCATCCAGATCACCGCGCTTGAAACGGCTGTGAAAATCATTCGCGCCAAACTTGCCTCGTGATGAAAAACGCTCCTTCCCCTTTGCTCGTCTGGAAACTTCTGGTCGTTGTTCTGCTGATCGCCCTTGCTGCGATGTTGTTCGTGGATCCGAAGAAAGCCGAAGTAACACGCAGAAAAAAGGCCGTCTCCTCAAAACTGGATGGAATCCATTTCCAACCGGAAGAACTCAGCATCCTGTTTTTTGGAAATTCGTTGCTCCGACAGTCGCTCACCGGGGAAAGCGAACTTGCAAGGGCATTCAACGATCATTACCGGCGTAGTCATCAGAGTCATAAGCCGGTGCGGGTCGTCAATTTAACTTTTGGCGGAGCATCACCGCAGTATCTTCGGACCGTTGCCGACCAGATCATTGCACTGCGTCCCACAGCGATTGTAATCCAGATAGACATGATCATAGGAAGGACAATGGACCCCGAAGAATTTGTGCAGCATGAGCAGGCAGAAGAACAAGTGGATACCGTTTCCTGGCGCTTCCAATACTGGTCGAACGTCTTACGGCAGCCGATGATGAAGTACTTTCCCGGTAGTCTCGAACCGTCCCCCAGGAGCCGCCGGCTTTTGAATCCTTTGAGTTCCCCTGTTCAAATCGATATTCCTTTTCTCAGGAAAGACAAGCGGATCGCGAATCCAAGGCAGGCTCTTGCTCTCGTTGCCGCCAAAAGTATGTGGAGCGATCAAACAGTCTCCACCCAGGATCCCAGATACAGAATCTGCCGGAGCTTCATCCGAAAAGCAATCGCGGAAGGAATCAAAGTAATCGTCGTACAACCGCCCGTTGGCGTTACGGCAAATCACCTCGTTCAGGAGGGCTATTTCGAAAAAAGGATCGCCGCTGTGCGCGCGATCACAAAACCGAAGCTCCGCAAGCCTCTGCGGTTTCCCCGTGTTCTGCCGGACGATTGCTTCAAGGATTACAGTCACGCGAACGAAAAAGGACAAAGACTCTTTCTTCGCTGGTTTATCCCTGCTCTAGCCCTGGAGATCGAAGCCCAAACATAGATGCCACAGCTTACATTTCTCTTTCTCGCTTTTTCCGCTGGAGTGGTGCTGGCGTACTGGCTGATTCCACCGGATTGGCGGAGTGTCTTTCTGGCGATCAGCGGCAGCGTATTTCTTGCCTGTCTGGATTCCGTATCGTTTGTGATCCTGTGTCTGCTCACGGTGATCGTCTTTTTCCATGCGCGCAAACCGGCGATGGGCGCCGGGCATCATCTCGTTGTACCTGGACTGTTGCTATTGCTTTGCGCGGCCCGCCTTACGCCACTCATCCGGACACAGTGGCGGATGGCCCACCTGGTTGTGCTTCTTGGATTGGGGTTCTATCTGCTAAAGCTAATCCACTACTGGATTGAGATGCGCGCAAATTCCTTCCGGCCGCATCGCTTCCTTGATTTCTATAATTTCATGATCTTTTTCCCCACCGTCACAATTGGCCCCATTCACCGGTTTGAAGACTTCTTACGATCTGCAAGAAGGAACCGGTGGAACCAACAAATGTTTGCAAACGGACTGGAGCGGATTCTGTACGGTTATGTGAAAGTGATTGTGATTGCAAACTGGCTCATCGCCCTGCAGATGTTGACTCTTGTTTCCAAGTGGCAGCCTGTCCCGGCAGGATTCTCTATTGTACTGGATTCCCTGATATACGGCCTTCACGTGTATTTTACATTCGCCGGATATTCGGATATTGCAATTGGACTTTCCTTCTTGCTCGGTTATCAGATGTGCGAAAACTTCAATTATCCTTTCCTGAAATCCAACATCGGGGAATTCTGGCAATCCTGGCACATGAGCCTTTCGGCATGGTGCCGGCAATATGTATTTCTTCCTTGTTTCGCAAAATGGAGGAATCTTCCCATCGCTTTGGTGGCAACCATGGCTGCGATCGGACTATGGCACGAATTTTCAATCCGTTTTCTGCTCTGGGGCCTCTATCACGGGTTCGGCATTTTGATCTGGCGATGGTATCAGAGCCGGCTTCTTCCGAGATTGCCTCACTTGGAAAACCGGATGTGGAAAGGGATCGGTACTACATTTTCGACGGCACTCACTTTCACCTTTGTGATTGTGGGATTTACAATCCCCCGCAGCTCTTCCTTCACGGAAATCGTTCGCAATTTTCAATCGATCATCGGATTATGAATCTGCAAATGCAGGAGAAAATGGAATGAACATGAAACTACTCGAAACTCTGAGAACTTCCGGAACGGTGCAGTTACTGTTGCGCTTTACCTGGTATCTGTTTCTGCTGTTCCTGATTTTCCTGTTCTACAGCGCTCCACAAAGAAGCTTTCGCTACTTCGGCCTGTAGTATGCGTTGTGAGAATCGGCCATGGTAGACCTGGACTTCATGAAAATCGCTTTGGAAGAAGCGCGGTGCGCCGCCTCTGAGAACGAGGTTCCCGTGGGTGCGGTACTGGAGCATGGAGGCGAGGTGCTCGCCCGGGACCACAACCGGATGGTTCAGCGCAAGGATCCGCTGGCGCATGCGGAATTATTGACACTGCAAACTGCGATGGGGCGTCATCCGGAAAAATGGCTGCTTGATTCAACTCTATTCGTAACGTTGGAACCGTGCGCCATGTGCGCCGGGGCTCTGGTGCTGGCACGCGTCCGACGGCTGGTGTTTGCTACTCCCGATCCGAAAAGCGGGGCCTGCGGAAGCATCCTGGATCTGGTACGGTCCGCACAATTGAATCACCGGCTGGTGGTGGAATCGGGAATTCTGCAAACCGAGTGTTCCGATCTGCTGACAGGCTTCTTCCGCAAGTTGCGCGACCGCGGTTAGGATTCACCCACAACGCAGCCCTTCGGGACGCAACCCAGCGCGGGCTTCCAGCCCGCCATTGGTGGCCGTGAACGAATTTCCCACGGCGGGCAGGATGCCCGCGCTACCATGACAGAGCGGCCGTTGGGGCCGGAACCCCTCAGGGCGTGTGCAAGTACAGCAGATACTCTGCCAATGCCTCGTACTCGAAATCTTCATAGTGCAGGAAGGGCGGCATTTTCGAATCGGGAACCAGCGATTGAGAATCGCGAATGTGCTCCATGTGCCATTCTTTGGGACGCAACAGCCGCAAGGTCAGATCGGGTCCTTTGATTTCCGAACTTTTCCCGCCCTGTCCATCAATCGTATGACAATGAATGCAGGCTTTGTTGTAGAAGAGATGCGCGCCAAATCTCGCTTTCGGCGGAATGGAAGAGAGAAGAGTAGAATCAACTCCTGCGACCAGCCGGAAAACGGACATCAGCTCGGACACTTCTTTCGCCGTCAACGCGCGGCCCGTATTTTGTAGATGCGCTTGTAACCAATCCCCGCCGGACGGAAAGGACTTCCGCAAAAGCGTCTGCAAACTGGAACGTTCTCCTAATACCGTCATACTATGACATTCGAAGCATTGTTGTTTCAAGACGTAAAGGCCTCCCACTTCGGATGGCCGCTTGATTCGTTCGGACCGGGCGATTCGAAAGCCTGCGGGCCGCTGCCAGCCCGGCCGTTTCGGCGTCTGCGCTACGGCAAGATATGTAAGAAGTCCCCAGACGGACAGGGCGATCCCCAACGCTCCCAGGGCGAACTTTCTGTCACTCAACCGGCGGCTCGGATTCCGGTCCAAAAACGGAAGAGCAATCAGCCCGAACGTAAGGCCGGCAGGAATCAAGAAAGTGCCTACCACTTCCCATGTTCCTTCGAAGTAGCGAAGCATCTGGAACTGAAAAAGGAAATACCAGTCCGGACGCGGAGTGAATGTGTTGTCCGCAGGATCGGCCGGATTTCCAAGCGGTGCAGAAAGCAACCACGCAAGCGACATCACCCCACCCAAAATCAAAAGCATCGCCGCAGAATCTTTGGCCATTTGATCCGGATAAAACGGCACCGTTCGCGGAGCTTCTTCGCCGGTTCGGGTCCAGGGAGCCGTGATGCCAAACCTGCGGATCAACGCAATGTGACCGGCTATGAGAAACACGGTCATCAGCGGAAGAACGATTACGTGAATACTGTAGAAGCGACTCAACGTAAGAGCACCCACCGTGTTTCCGCCGCGAAGCAACTGTGCAAGCGATTTACCAACCAGAGGAATTGTTGCGGCAATCCGGATCGTGACCCCGGTTCCCCAATATGCCTTCTGATCCCAGGGGAGCAGATAACCTGTCTGAGCAAAGCCCAGCATACAAAGAAGAAGGAGCGCACCAAGGATCCAGGTGACTTCGCGCGGACGCTTGTAGGCGGCATACACAAACGTGCGGATCAGATGAAGTCCCAAAAGAATCACAATCGCCGATGCGCCCCAGTAGTGCAGTCCACGCAGCCAGACACCGCCTGACATCTCTTCCATCATGTAGGAAACGGATCGATATGCGCTGAGCGGTGAAGGCGCATACACAAAACTGAGCAACAGACCCGTCAAGAACTGGAGCCCGGTTAAAGCAAGAAGCATGCTGCCGAAAACGTGGGGCCACCCCACACGCTCCGGCAACGGCTGATCCAGAAATTCACGCAGGACGTTCCGGGTTCCAAACCGTTCCTCAAACCACCTCTTCGCATTCTTCACGATTCTTCGCACCAAACAAGGCGCAATTCATCCTTCATCCTTCCGCCTTCATCCTTTGATCTTGATATATTCGCCCACCACTTTCACCTGGTGACGGTCCAGAGGTCTGGGTGGAGGTCCCGCAATCCGGTTTCCGTCAATGTCAAACTTGCCGCCGTGACATGGACACTGGAACTGTCTTACTTCCTGTTTCCACGAAAACGCACATCCAAGATGCGTGCATTCCGGAAAAAATACGACGAATGTTCCGTCCGCTTTCCTTCGCACCCAGACAGATTCCTCCGCTGCATGGTTAAACCAGCCGTCGCGAATCATACGAGTAAAGAACACCTGGGTCACTTCGTCCGTCAGTGAATCCAACCGCGCAACGGGAAACCAGGCGTTTTCTGCGCCTCCGGCCCCGGAGCCTGCAATCCACCGAATCACCGGCAGACTCATCAAAGAAGTGATACCCAGAGAACAAAGCTGAACGAAACGGGAAAGAAAAGTTCTGCGGTGCATCGTGTTTAAGTATGAGGAAGAGAGAGAGTAAGAGCAAGCCGGAGCAAAAAATTGACCTGCAAACAGGATTATGATAGCGTGATTTTCTCAAAAAATTCGAGACGATGAGCGAACCATCCGCAACCTTGAAAAAGACGCCTCTTCATGATGTCCATGTCGCTGCCGGCGCAAAGATGGTTCCCTTTGCCGGCTGGAACATGCCGATTGAATACTCCGGTCTCGTAACGGAGCACAATGCGGTGCGTACTTCGGCAGGTCTGTTCGATGTCTCCCATATGGGAGAGATTGAAATACGCGGAACCGACGCTCTCGCTCTTGTGCAGAAAGTCACGACCAACAACGCCGCAAAACTCGCCATCCATCAGGCCCATTACAGCGCGCTGGTCTATCCGGAAGGAACTTTTGTCGACGATCTTCTCGTCTATCGTTTGGCGGAAAATCATTTCTTCCTATGTGTGAATGCTTCCAACACGGACAAAGACTACGAATACATTCGAAGTCACGCAGCAGGCGATGCGGAAGTGAGCAACACAAGCGAGCTTTATGCGCAGATCGCGGTTCAGGGGCCGAAGGCCATTCCGATTCTCCAACAGATGACTGCCTTCGATCTCGGCGCCATCAAATACTACTGGTTTCATCGCCTGGATCTGGAGGGTGAATCTGTAATTGCTGCAAGGACCGGTTATACCGGGGAAGACGGCTTTGAGATTTTCTGCGCTCCCGCCGCAGCTGTGCACCTGTGGAGCCGGATCTGGGAAGTGGGAGGCGATCAGATCACGATGACAGGGTTGGGAGCCCGCGACACATTGCGGCTGGAAGCAAAAATGGTCTTGTACGGAAACGACATCGACGAAAACACAACGGTCCTGGAAGCGGATCTTGAATGGATTTTGAAATGGGAAAAAGGAGACTTTATCGCGCGGAAGGCGCTGCTGAAACAAAAGGAAAATGGAATCGACCGGAAACTGGCGGGTTTTGAGATCATAGAACGAGGGATTGCGCGTCATGGTCATGAAGCCTATATTGAAGAGAAACGCGCCGGGGTCGTTACAAGCGGAACGTTCGCGCCATTCCTCAAGAAAGCAATCGGGTTGGTTTATCTTCCTGTAGAATATTCGGTTGTGGGTCAGGGATTTGAAGTGGATGTTCGTGGGAAGCGGCTGCGGGCACGTGTGGTTCCTACACCATTTTACCGTCGACCCAGATAAATGAATCAAGGAGTCATACGAATGTATCCAGAAGAATACCGGTACACCAAAGAACACGAATGGATCAAGCAGGAGGGCGCTGCCGCAACTGTCGGAATCACCATTTATGCTCAGAAAGCGCTTGGGGATATTGTGTACGTTGATCTCCCTTCCGCCGGCAAGAAGTACAACGCCGGAGAACCGTTTGGCACTGTTGAATCTGTCAAGGCGGTCTCTGAGATTTACGCGCCAATTTCAATGGAAGTGCTCGAAGTAAATCAAAAAGTTGTGGATCAACCCGAATTAATCAATCAGGATGCTCATGAACAAGGGTGGCTGATCCGGATCAAGATCCTGAATGAAGCTGAGACGGATGATCTTTTGAGCTCAGAGGAGTATCAAAGTCTCATTACGCAGGACAAGCATTAATGCACTGTAACACATGGTTATTAAGTGTTTCATTTCCGGAAAACGGTTTGTAGCGCCGGCCAAAGCATTGTGCATCGTCGAGCTCTGCCGGCGAGACGCCGGAGACTGTCCAAAAACTGTTTGTACCGCTGGCGTCTCGCCGGCCAAAACAGAGATTCCAGCTCGAGGTCTGCCAGCGAGACGCTGGCGTTAGAACCTTGTGTTACAGTGCACTAGTACTTCACAGATTTGTAGGAGAATCCAGTGCGGTATATTCCCGCGACCAGCGAAGACGTTCACAAGATGATGGAAGACATCGGTATCGAGACGCTGGAGGACTTGTTCAAATCCATTCCAGAAAAGTATCGCTACCGGAAGGATTTCTCATTTCCGAAGGCGATGTCCGAACAGGAGCTCACTCTTCATTTGTACCAACTCGCTCAGCAAAACCGCAATCTCCTGGATCATTCCTCATTCCTGGGAGGGGGCGCCTATCACCACTACTCTCCGGCGCTTGTGGACGCAATCATCAGCCGCGGCGAGTTCATGACAAGCTACACGCCTTATCAACCGGAAATCAGCCAGGGAACGTTGCAAGCAATTTTTGAGTTTCAAACTTTGATCTGCCAGATTACCGGATTGGATATGGCAAATGCGTCAATGTATGACGGGGCTTCCGCGGCCGCCGAAACCGTCTTGATGGCAAGACGAATCCAGCAAAATCGCAGCCGCGTGCTGGTGTCTTCCGCGGTGCATCCAAACTACCGCAGGGTGATCCGAACGTATTTGACAAACCTGCCGGTTGAAATCGTAGAGATTCCATACGACGAATCGGGTCAGACAGATTCCAAAGTCTTCGAATCACACCTGAACGACAACACGATCTGCGTCGTATTGCAGTCGCCGAACTATTTTGGTGTTGTGGAGGAACAGGAAAGACTGTTCACAAAAGCGAAAGAGCATAAAGCGGTTTGTATTTCTTTGATTGCAGAAGCGCTATCTCTGGGGATCCTGAAATCTCCGGGAGAATGCGGAGCAGATCTTGCGGCAGGAGAGACACAGTCGCTCGGACTTCCGGTGGGTTTTGGAGGCCCGTACGCCGGGTTTCTGGCAACGAAACAGAGTTTTATGCGTTCGTTACCGGGACGGCTTGTGGGGATGGCAAAGGATCAACAGGGGCGGCGCGGATTTGTGCTGACACTGGCGGCCCGCGAACAGCACATCCGCCGGGAAAAGGCCACGTCCAATATCTGCACAAACCAGGGACTGTGCGCACTTGCTGTTACGGTGTATCTCTCGTTCGTGGGGGCAGAAGGCTTCCGTAATCTTGCGATCCGCAATTTGCAAACGGCCGCTTATGCGCGTGAGGTTCTGAAATCGGCAACGCGTCTTCGCTTTGATTCGCCTTGCTTCAACGAATTCGTTCTCGAATTGCGGTCGGATGCGGAACAGATTGCGCAAAAACTGGAACCGCGAGGAATCTTTCCCGGTATCCCACTTGGCAGAAACTATCCGGAGCTAAAGAATCATTTGCTTGTCTGTGTAACTGAAATGACTCGAAAGGACGATATTCACCGCCTGGCCACGGAACTGGAGAAGGCGCAATGACAGACCGCAACATATATAAGGAAGGCGGATTTCTTCCCGAACCGTTAATCTTTGAAAAGCGAAAAGACCGCTCAGGTTTTTCTCTGCCTCCTACTGAGGTGCCGGAAAAGGATCTTGCAGAAATCGTTCCGGCGCACCTCACGCGGGGCCCCGTAGAAGGGCTTCCGGAAATCAGTGAGCTGGAAGTCGTCCGCCATTTTACTCGTCTGTCACAGTGGAACCACAGCATCGATACGGCTTTTTATCCGCTCGGTTCCTGCACCATGAAATACAACCCGAAAATCAACGAACGAACTGCCGCATATCCGGGCTTTAGCTATACGCATCCGGAACAAACCGATTCGTCTGTTCAGGGAAACCTTCGGTTGCTCCATCTACTGGGAACGTATTTGTGCGAATTGTGCGGCATGGACGCGATTTCCCTGCAACCTGCGGCCGGAGCTCAGGGTGAACTGACCGGAATGATGCTGATCCACGCTTTCTTGAAAAAACGCGATGGAAACCCGCGTAAAAAAATTCTCATCCCGAATTCGGCGCACGGTACAAATCCGGCAAGCGCTGCTCTTTGCGGTTACCAGGTTGTGGAACTCCCCTCGAATGAACGAGGTTGTCTGGATATCGCCGCCCTCGAATCTGCAATGGATGAGGATGTGGCGGCGCTGATGCTGACAAATCCCAATACCGTGGGTTTTTTCGAAGAGGAGATTGAAGCGATTGTCTCCATCGTGCACAGCAAAGGCGGGCTGGTGTATCTGGACGGCGCCAACATGAATGCGATTGTGGGTGTGGCAAGACCGGGAGATTTTGGAATTGATGTCATGCATCTGAACCTGCACAAAACATTCAGCACACCGCACGGCGGGGGCGGCCCCGGGGCAGGACCGGTCCTTGTGAAATCCATCCTGGAACCGTTTTTGCCGGTGCCGAGAATTCTGGAAAATCAAGAAGGATACTCCCTTTCGTATCAACATCCCGATTCCATTGGGAAAGTGCACTCTTTCTTCGGCAACTTCCGGATCCTTGTCCGGGCCTATACATACCTGCAAGCGTATGGAAGCGACCACATCCGGAACGTTGCAGAGTTCGCGGTGCTGAACGCGAACTATATCCGCGTGAAATTGAAAGATACATATTATCTGCCTTACGATCGTCCTGTGATGCACGAAGCGATATTCTCGGATAAATGGCAATTGAAACAGGACGTCAAAACACTGGATATCGCAAAGCGACTGATGGATTACGGATATCATCCCCCCACCATCTATTTCCCGCTGATCGTGCCGGGCGCGATGATGATCGAACCTACGGAAACGGAGTCCTTGCAGTCGCTCAATGGATTCATCGATGCAATGAAACAGATTGCCGAAGAGACCCGGACGCAGCCGGAAATTGTAAGATCGGCCCCGCACACAACCAAAATCACAAGGCTTGACGAAGCGGAAGCGGCGAGAAAACCGGTCCTGCGCTGGAAATAAAGTCCAAGGTCCAAAGTCCATGGTCTTGAATTTCGAGATGTCTCCACTAACCTGCAGCTCAGCGGAGTTGTACACGGTGGTTTCCAGTCACAACCGCGCGTGGCTAATGCTTGCACTTTCCAATCCTTCTATTACAGAAGATCACTTCATTGCACTCCTGCGAAACCCGTCCATAACTCCGGAAATCGTTTATTCAATTTCAGAGCGAACCACCAGCTACAAAATCCAGTATGCAATCGCCGCCTGTTCGAAAACTCCATACCCTCTGGGCATCTCAGTAATCCAAAATCTGTTCTGGAATGATCTTTTGAAAGTGGTTGCCAACTACCGGTTGAATCCAAGACTGAGACGCATGGCGGAAAACTATCTCCATGAAAAAGCGACGAACCTGACTCTGGGAGAAAAGATGAGCCTTGCCCGAACGGCTCCCAGACCGTTGATCCCGCTGCTTCGGAGCGAAAAGGAACCCAGGGTGATCGTGGAATTATTGCGAAACCCAAACCTGGTTGAAGACGATCTTCTGACTATGATCAATCATCATCTGACACCCCAAACAGTCTTGCATACAATCGGAACAGACCACAAGTGGAGTGTCCGATATCCGATCCGGCTTGCCCTGGTGCGCAACGAAAGAACGCCTCTCCCGGTAACGCTCAGCTTTCTGTCAGGATTGCACAAACCGGACCTTAAAGCAGTGGCTTCAGCGCCAAAAACACCCGAGCTGATCCGTCGCGGAGCGAACCGCATCCTATCCGGTGAATATTAACGTCTCGGACTTTCTTTGGTCTTATTTGTATCTCGTTGACAGAAAAAGAGAAGCTGGTCTAAAATCAAAGGAAACAATTGTTTAAAATCCATCGTTTCTCACCGGAAATCGGTTTCTCTTAAATAAGTCTATGGTTTCACTTGGGGAGGAGTTGAAAAGGGAGCGGGAGTTTCGCGAAATCTCCCTTCGGGAAATCTCAGACGCCACAAAAATTAATTTGAGAATGCTGGAAGCTATTGAAAATAATGACTTTAAGATGCTTCCGGGAGGAATATTTAATCGAAACTTCATCAGGGCGTATGCGGAATTCATCGGGCTGGATCCTGAAATAGCGGTCAGAAAATACCAGGTTCAAATGTCGGAGGAAGTGCTCGATACTGTGACTCCCGGTCTGATTCATACGGCCCTGGTCAAAGAGGTTCAGGAATCCGACCGCCGCAATAAACTGATCTATGTATTGATTGTCATTCTCGTTGTCGGAACCGTTCTGCTGGCATTCTGGATCTATAAAAAGAAGAATGTTACACTGAACGGGGGTCAAACTATCCCACGGTATTCCAAGATAGACTCAATTCATGAATCCTACTTCTCTGATTGAGCAAATCCGGGCAGGAACCGCCCCCCCGAATATCAAGCAGTTTGCGGCACAGGGGCTGCTTCCGGTTCCCGAAGATGAGCTGATTTCTGTTCAGATTTTTCTATGCAAAGACCAGGATTCGGCGATCGCCTCCACCGCTTTTCAATCGCTTCAAAAAATTACCGAAGGAACGTGGAGCCGCCTGATCGAAAATCGCACCCCCGATCTGGCCATCATCCAGTTCTGTCTTGAACAAAATTCCTTTCCCTCCTCGCTTCGGGAAAAAATCATCCTCAATCATTCCGTTCCGGATGAAACGATCAGGCGAGTGGCAGCCGTGCAGTCCGGAATGTTGCTCGATTTGATCATCAACAATCAGGTTCGTCTCCTGCGCAGTCCTGAAATTATCACGGCCCTGGAAAGAAACCCGTTCTTGAATTTTGATCAAAAGAGGCGGTTGGAAGAATTCAAGATCGAGTTTGTTTTCAAGAAAAAGAAACTGGAGCGTGAAGAAGCGGTTCCTGTTGAACAAATTCCGGTAGACGACATTCTGGCGCAGATTCCAAATCTGGACATGGAAGCTGTGAGGATCCTGCAAGAGGCGGATCAGGAACAGCATGAGGAACTTACGCAGGAACAGATCGAGCAGTCGATGCGGAACCTGTTAGCGACAGATGATCTCACGCAAATCTCCGAG
The DNA here is from genome assembly GCA_964504105.1 of uncultured Acidobacteriota bacterium. Taxonomy (GTDB): domain Bacteria; phylum Acidobacteriota; class HRBIN11; order JAKEFK01; family JAKEFK01; genus CAZDDB01. Next base: position 12,692 of record CAZDDB010000006.1, on the reverse strand, counting down.
GACACGCTCTCCATTTATCAGCGAATTCTAAAGTTGAAACAGGGCGAAAAAGTTCGTCTGGCACTGCTCGGCACAAAGGAAGAGCGCAACATCTTGATTCGGGATTCAAGCCGCCAGGTCGCCTCCATGGTATTGCGCAGCCCGAAACTGACTGAGGCGGAAATCGAATTCTTTGCGCAAATGAGAAACCTGGATAGCGAACTGTTGCGGCAAATGGGTCATAGCCGGGATTTTTTAAAAAAGTACAGTGTTGTGCATTGTCTGGTCAAGAATCCAAAGACGCCTAGTCCTGTTTCGCTAAATCTATTAAAATTGTTGCGTGAAATAGACTTGAGAAACCTGGCGCGGGATAGAAACATTCCGGACGTGATCCGACGGCAGGCAAGGCACATCTATGAACAAAAGGCACACCGGTAGGCGTTGATGAAAATTACATATAAGGCAATTTCGGATGTCGGTCGAAAACGAAGTGCAAACGAAGACAGTTATTTTGCCGATTCCGAATTGAGCCTGTTTGTCGTTGCAGATGGGATGGGCGGTCATGCCGCCGGAGAGGTAGCTTCGAAGATCGCGGTTGAATCCATTCAAGACTTCATCCGGTTTACGAACAATGACAAAGATATTACCTGGCCTTATGAGTTCGACGAGACTCTTTCGATGGCAGGGAACAGATTGAAGACGGCGATCCAGAGTGCTCACGCCAAAGTACTGGAAGCAACCAGTCAAAAAAAGGAATTTCAGGGAATGGCCACCACGGTTGTCGGAATCCTCCTGGACGATACCAAAGCGGAAGTGGCCCATGTGGGAGATAGCCGGGCGTATCTCGTCCGCGCCGACCGCTTGATTCAGCTTACCAGCGATCATTCCTGGGTAAACGAACAACTGCGTACCGGCGCCATTACTTCTCAGCAAGCACGAAATCATCCATACCGGAATATTGTCACGAGGGCGCTTGGTGGTCCGAATCCCGTAGACGTAGATGTTACGGAAGAACCGATGCAGGACGGCGATATCATCTTGCTTTGTTCCGATGGTCTGAACACGATGATTCCTGATGAGGAGATCCTCAACATTATTTCCCGGAGCAGGGACGACCTGGATAAAGCTTGCGAGGAACTCATTAACACAGCAAATCAAAACGGGGGCGAGGATAACGTCACTGCCATCCTTGTCAAATGCCATTCTTGATTCCTCTGCGAGTGTAAGAACGAAACTGGTGTTCCTCCTTGAGTTGACACTCGGCTTTTCACGGCCGATGTTAATAATGGATTGATCTGGGAGCAGTATCATGCCCGACCCAACACGAATCGGCAAATACAATATCCTCGAACAAATCGGGCGAGGAGGAATGGGATACGTCTACCGCGCTTTCGACCCGTTTCTCAAACGGGAAGTCGCGCTCAAGATCATGCTGAAGGATCTCTCTTCGGATGAGGATCTGCGCACCCGGTTTAGCCGCGAGGCGCAATCCGCGGGAGGGCTTCGCCATCCAAATATCGTTACCATCTATGATCTGGGAGCCGATGACGACGGAACTCCTTACATTGCTATGGAGTTCCTGACCGGAACCGACCTCGAAAACGTCGTCAAGAATAAGATCGAACTGGTCTTGCTGAAGAAACTGGACATCATCATTCAGACCGGTGAGGGGCTGGCATACGCCCATTCGAAAGGAATTGTGCACCGCGACATCAAACCTGCAAACATTCGTCTTTTAGATAACGGGGAAGTAAAAATCATGGATTTTGGAATTGCCAAGATCGCCGCATCCCACTTCACGCGAACCGGCATGATTATGGGCACACCTCATTACATGTCCCCGGAACAAATCCGTGGAGAAAAAGTAGACGGGCGGGCAGATATCTTTTCTCTTGGCGTGGTCCTGTACGAACTGCTTGTTTTCAAAAAACCATATTCGGGAGACAACCCCACCACCGTCCTTTTCAAGATCATTCATTCCGAACCCGAGCCGCTCACAGACGCTCAGTTCACGCCTCCGGAGGGCTTGGAAGAAGCGGTACTTCGGGCGCTTGCAAAAAAGCCGGAAGAACGGTATCAGACATGCGATGAGTTCACATCGGACCTGCAAAAGGTGTTTGAACGGATCCGGGCAACCTCACCAGAATCTGCCGTTCCAATTTCAGGCCAATCGGATTCTGCTTTTACATTGAGCCGCACACCGCTTCCCCGAAGAGCTACAAGCACACCCAGACCCGCAACAAGCGCACAGAAATCAGCGCCCATTCCAAGAACGCCACCGCCCGATGCCGCGCCCGCAGTGACCGCTCAAAGGCAATCGCCATCCGTTCGAAAGCCCGCAGCAACAATCCCTTCGGCGCCGCCTTCACCCAAAACACTGACGCCTCCTTTCGAAGCGAACCAGGTTCCGCAAGCCGGCAATCCTTCCGCACAAGCGGATCTTCCAATCTCATCTGCACCGGTCACTTTCTTCAACCGAAAATGGTTGATCCTCGGCTCATCAGGATTCTTAGCTCTTGTATTGGTCAGTTTCCTTCTGCTGGGTGGCCTTCAAAAGTCTTCCGATCCAATGCCGCCCCCCCCGGAAAAAACTCTCATCCCAGAACCCGTTCAACCGCCTGTAGAAACACCAAATCCGCAAATAGACAAGGTTGTTCCCGTGGAGCCCGCCGCAACCGGATGGCTGTCTTTGAACATTCAGCCGTGGGCTGAAATTCGATCGATCAAGAATCAGGAAGGAAACGTGATTCCATCCCCCGCGGGCATCACGCCATGCAAGCTCCAACTGGAAGAAGGCAAATACGAAATCACCCTGGAAAATTCCCAATTTCAACCGCTGGTCATCCAAGTGGAAATCCGAAAAGACGCTACCACTCTGATTCACAGGAAAATGGAAGGGTTCGATTATGCGAAGGCGGTGGATTCGCTTGGACTTTAAGTCTGTCCGCAGAATCCGCGTCTTCAGCGCAATCCTGGTTCTTCTTTTCTTCGGAGTGCGCCCTTTTCCTCTGTTTGCCGAATGGTACAAAGATTATGAAGCAGCTCAAAAGATGATCAAGAAAGGGCAATGGGGTGAGGCGATCCCCAGACTCCGGGCAGCGCTGGCTGAGAAGCGTGATGAGGAGAACAATATCAAATTTTATGGAATGAAATTTGACGATTATTTCCCGCACTTTTATTTGGGGATGGCCTACTTCGGACTGAAAGACTACAAGACCGCTCTGGCCGAGTTCGAACAATCGGAAGGAACCGGTGCGATCAAAAAGAGACCCGATCTGTTCAAGCAGCTCACCGACGCAAAAACGCTCGCGCGTGCCCAGCTTCTGGCCGGCGAACACTCACACACATTGGAAACGCCCGTTCCCAAAATTTCACCGGTTCCGTTGCAACAACAGCCGGCTCCGAAGCCGGAAGAGCCGGTAAGGCCACCGCCGGAAACGAATCCCGGAAACGAGCCTGCCAAGACGAAGGTGCAGGATGCGGTTCTGAGTGAACCCCCGAAAACTGAAGTGACATCAAGCGCGCAGCAGCGGCCTGCCACGCCATCCCAACCCGAGCCGGTACCCCCTGCGGATCCGGCCGAAATCAAAAAGATGATGCAGGAGGGCGCTCGCAAATTTTTTGAAGGAAACTATGATGCTGCGATTCGTATCCTTTCTAATGCAGACGGACTGAATCCGAAGGACGCCTCCGCTCCGTTTCTTCTGGGCTGTTCCTATGCTGCAAAATATCTGCTGTACGGGTCACAGGATAAAAGCCTGTTTCAGAAGGCGGAAGCCGCTTTTCGAAAGAGTAGAAAAATCGACCCTGGTTATAGAGTAGCCAACAGTTCGTACATATCGCCGGCGGTGCTGCAAATTTACGAGAAAAGCTGACCAACTATTGCTTTTTCCTGTAACAATGAATCTGCATATCCTTCTTGGTCAACCAGACAGTTTCACCACTGTCTTTTTTCACGAGAAAGGCACCCGCCGTGAAGGTTTGAAACCTGTGATTTCTTTCAACCTCGACGATTCTTCCGAGTTTGCGTTTACCCTCCGCCATATAAACGACATCGCCAACGTCGAAGTCCTTCAGCAGATGGCCGAACCGGTACCAGTAGAAGATAACGGTTGCAATCGAGAGAACTACCAGGGTTCTCAGCAAATCACGTCTCGATAAGAATTTAGGACTCCATCGCTTTACTTTGCCGTTCTGCTCCTTGGTAGAAACCATCGAGTCGTAAGCAACTTTATGGATGGGGTCGCCCAGAATGCGGTAGGCAGACTCAACCAGACGGCGATCGATACTGGCGTCGTAGCGGGACTCTTTCATCAAACGATCATACGCTTGATCAATCTCTTTTTTGGACGCGTTTTGAGAAATCCTCAGGACCTGATAGTAGTCCAATTAACCGTCCCCCCTGCCACTTATTGATATGAATACTACTATATCATAATCAAGAACCCGGGAACGTGGTAAGTGTATGAAAAAGATTACAAGCGTGTCCAATTCGAGAATTAAAGAAGTATCCAGAATCTTGCGCGGCAAAGAAAAAGAGCGGTGGATCGTCGAAGGAATCACACTGTTCCGGGAAGCGCTAGAATCAGGAGTCCGGTTTGAAGAGGTATTTGTCACCGAGCAATTGCTTCAGAATGAAAAGAAGATGCTTGCGTCGCTCGAAGACACCGGCGGTGAGGTAGTGATCGTGAGTACGGCAATCCTCAACCGTCTCTCGGATGTGGAGAATCCTCAAGGGATCCTGGGAATCGCGCGGCGCACTCCCGCTCCTGTTCGGCAGAAGCCTGTGCACTTTGCCGGATTTCTCCTCTCGATCCGGGATCCTGGAAATTTCGGAGCGATCATTCGCTCGGCGGAAGCTTCCGGCTGTGAATTTCTGGCGCACTCGGCAGACTGCGTCGATCCGCTTCAACCCAAGGTAATTCGTGCTTCTATGGGAAGCATCTTTCGCGTGCCTCTCCATAAGATTGCACAGACCTCTAATTACTTAGAAGAGATGCGGCACAATCAAGTGAATGTGTACGCGCTCCACCCGCGCAACGGAATTCCGCTGGATTCTTTGAGACCGGAATTTCCCGCTCTTGTAATCGTCGGATCCGAGAGCCGGGGACTGCCGGAAGATTTGCAAGTCACAAAAAGGATCTCGATTCCGATGTCGGGGAAAGTGGAATCGCTCAATGCCGCTGTTGCCGCAGCTCTCTGCTTCTACCGTTTCAATCGGGTGCTTAACAGTTTTGGGGGTTCTCGAAATGAAGCAGGGCAGACTGTGTGAAATAAGCACCCGTTTCAATCACTTTGTATTGCAAAGCATTTTGTGATCGTGTATACTGGGCCGCATGATCGCCGGTCATATTCACCATGCGCTGGCTCAGGTGCACGAACTGCAACAGAAGATCCTGGAGAAGCAGCGTTTCAAAGGGTATTCGGGGCGTGCTCGCGCTCTTTCCGGCACGGTCTGTCTGATTGCCGCCGCAGCCATGACGTCCACTCCTTATCCCAAAACGCTGCCGGCTCAGGTCGTTGCATGGGGAGCCGTATTCGCCTGCGCCATGCTGCTGAATTTCGGAGCGATGCTGTACTGGTTTTTGTTTGATCCCGCTGCGAAACGCGATTTTCGGAGATTAAAACCTGTCATCGATGTGATTCCGCCGCTTCTGGTCGGGGGTGTGCTGACCGTCACCTTGATGCAACAGGGACTTTATTCACATCTCTACGGGCTGTGGATGTGCCTTGCCGGGCTTGCAAATCTGGCCATGCGTCATGTTTTGCCCAAGAGAATCTGGCTGATAGGACTGTTTTACATCATGAGTGGAATGATTTTCCTGGTGATCAAACCGGTACCGTTTTTGAACGCCTGGCCGGCCGGAGTGTTATTTTTTCTGGGGGAATGGGCTGCCGGCGTGATCCTTCATTTCGATGAGTCACGAAATCATTCCTTCACTGACTTCGTATTCAGGAGCGGCAAGGGCCATGTCGAAGCGTGACAATCCGTACAATGAACTGAAGCAGATCTTCCATGAGCCAAATCGTCTCGCGATCATGTCGGCGCTTTGCAATGCGGACGACGGATTGACCTTCAACATACTCAAGGAAGAATGCGGTCTTACTGATGGGAATCTGAGCCGCCATCTCAAAGCGCTGGAACAGGCAAAGGCGGTCCGGATTAAGAAATCGTTCGCGGGCTCCAGACCGCAGACCACGGTCTTTCTGAGCGACCGCGGCCGGGACCGATTCATCGAATACTTGCAGGCCCTGGAAGAAGTCTTAAACAAAGCCGCCGAATCGCTCGCGCCGGCGGAAACAACATCCCCCGTGCCGTCCCCGTGGGCAAAGACGGTGCGGGCGTGACACCCCTTTTTTTTGGCATTAACTTTGCATTACAAAGTACTTTGTATAGGAGGTAGAACAAATGATCCTGAGACACAGACTTGATCCTGCCACCATTCCGGCAAAGCGCCTGCCCAAGACTAGCCCGGCCCCCGTGCGCGTCTTGCCAAACACAGGGTTCGCCGGTCGGACACACACGGAATCGATCGAATTAAAAACACAGGAATGCCTTCAGTTTATCGACCTTACGGATGAGATTGCGAACATTGTTCAAAGATCACAGATCCAAACAGGCTTTGTAAACATCCAAACAAGACACACAACAACGGCAATTGTTATCAATGAAAATGAACCCTTGCTGCTGCGAGATATGAAAAGGGTCCTGGAGAAACTGGCTCCTGATACCGACGAATATCTTCACAACGATTTCAGGATCCGCACTGTGAACATGAATCCGGAGGAAGCCCGAAACGGTCATTCGCACTGCAAAGCGATGTTCCTGCGGACGTCGGAAACACTCAACATCTGCAATTCAAGGATCCAACTGGGAACGTGGCAGCGGATTTTTCTTCTGGAACTTGATCATGCCCGTGAAAGAACCGTGTCCGTCATGGTTCTTGGTTTATGATTCAGATTCCGTCCGCCTTCGCAATTGAAAGTCCTCTGGAATCACGGATGAAAAGACGTTTCCGTCAAATCACAATCACAACCATCATCCTGGTTGCAATTGCGGACTGGCTTTTCTACAAACAACCGTTCGGATGGTCGATGGGAATCTATGGAATTCTGCTGCTGCCGGCGATTCTGCTTTTCCGACCGGCAATGATCCGCGCTCCAGGCGCTCCCTTGCTGATTCTCACGATGATCGGACTATGCATCGCATTGATGGCGCAACCCGGACCGCTGGTCATGGTCATGGCAATCCTGTGCGTACTGTTGCTGGCGTCACTTCAGCGGAAGGGTCTGGCAGGAAATGCGCGGGACTGGTTTCATCGATGGGAAGCGTTTCTCGCGTTTTCATACCGGCAAATGATCCACGATCTGCGTCTCCGTTCTCGATGGCGGAAAGCATGTCACAGTTCACCATCCCGTGATTCCGCAATCCAAACCTTCGGTCACTGGCTTCTTCCTGTGAGTCTAAGCCTTGGGTTCCTGTACCTCTTTGCGATCGCAAATCCACTGATCGATTTCGTTCTGGAAGCATTCCGCAAAAATCTATGGACGACAATCATGATGCTGGACATGAGCCTTTCGCGTTTGCTGCTGTGGTGTTCGCTTGCAACAACGATCTGGGCGCTGCTCCGTTTTCCGAAAACATTGCGAAAGCCGGCGCATAGATCTGCAACTGAACCCCGTTCCACGAATCCAGGTTTTCTGGTGCGATCCCTCGCTCTGTTTAACGCAGTTTTTGCTGCGGAAACCGCGCTGGATCTTATATATCTTTGGGGCGGCGCAGCATTGCCCGGACAGATGACGTATGCCGAATACGCTCACCGCGGCGCATACCCTTTGATCGCGACAGCGCTGCTGGCAGGACTGTTCGTGCTGGCAACCTTCCGTCCGGGCTCCGGCAGTAGGGATCTCCTGACGCCTCGGCGGCTCGTCTATCTCTGGCTGGCGCAAAACGTATTTCTCACGCTCTCCTCCATGTGGAGATTACATCTCTACATCGAAGTCTACGGGCTCACACGCTGGAGAATTGCGGCGCTGATCTGGATGTTCCTCGTAGCAACCGGACTGTTGTGGATCGGCTGCCGCATCCTGACCGGCCGCTCCAACGGCTGGCTTGTCAGCATGAACTTATTTACTACTCTATTAGTATTATATGGATGCTGCTTTGTAAATTTCGATGGAATGATCGCCTGGCACAACGTCCGGCACAGCCAAGAACTCGGAATTCCCGCCGATTTCGAATACCTGAAGAGCCTGGGACCAGAGTCGATTCCGGCATTGAACTGGCTTGGCAGTCCTCCACAATCCGCTCCCGCAGCAGACGAGGCCAGGAAGTGTTCACTCGAACTTCAGGAGACGCTGCGGCAACAAACGCGAAACTGGCGAGGCTGGACCTGGAGGCGTCATGAACTTCTCAGGGTTGCGGGTCGTTTGTTCTGAAAAGCAGACGCTCTGCCCCTTTTGCCGGTCGGATCTCAACGAAAGTACTGTGCGCTGTTCCGTTTGTTTTACCGAACACCATTGCGCCTGCTGGAACAGCAACAGCAGCCGTTGCTCAGTATTCAGTTGTCCGGGAACGAACACCCTCGTTGAAGAGCCCTCATGCAACCTTGCAGTTTCCATCTTCTGGTATGCCATTGCCAACCTCGTTGCAATCGCTTCCCTGGGCTATCTTGCTCCGTACTTTACACCGCCCGGACAAATCGCAGAAGCAGCATTATTGTTGACTCCCACGTGCGCCTTCGGCATACTACTCAGACACTACAGAAACAGTGGCAGGTAGGGGCGCACAGCGTGCGCCCAGGCAACCTCTGTAGAAGGACGCATGTCATGCGCCCCTACTCAGGAAAGAATGATAGTCCAGGAAAAATCAATACACTCACCAATCGTTGGCGAAGTTCGTTATCACAGGGGTCTCCATTGCGCGGGACTTCGCTATCCGCGTGATGTAATTGTCTGGCTCCCTCCTTCCTATTTCAAGAATCCGAACGACCGGTATCCGGTGTTATACGCTCATGATGGACAAAATCTATTTGATCCGGTCACTGCATTTTTGGGGCAGGCCTGGCGCATGGACATCGTTGCCGATGGGATGATGCGGGCCGGAAAGGTCCGGCAATTCTTGATTGTGGGAATCTACAACACACCGGACCGTCTCCTGGAATATACCGATTCCAAAAGAGGTCGAAATTTTGCGGATTTTGTGGCTCACGAGCTCAAGCCCTTCATCGATCAAAATTACCGGACCGAAGTCTCCGGCAGCGCAATGCTCGGCTCTTCGATGGGAGGTCTGGCCTCCTTTTTGTTTTCGTGGTGGCATCCGGATATTTTTTCCCAGGCTGCCTGTATGTCCGGCTCATTTTTCTGGAACAATTCCCGTATAATCAATCAAGTGATTACCTACAATGGATCCAAAAAGCCGATCCGTGTCTATCTGGATGTGGGAAGCCGCGAAGCGCGGTTGCGGCCCGGGTATCATGAGATGGTAGCAGCCCTGAAAGAAAAGGGATTTCGAAAAGCGATCGATCTGGAGCATTTCTTCGCCCGCGGCGCCGATCACAATGAACGGTTCTGGGCCAACCGTGTGTGGCGCCCGCTCACATTCCTGTTCGGAAAATAGAGGCTCCTTCATCACAAAGGCACAGGTGAATCCTCTATCGCATCCCGGTATCGATATCCAGATCGAGATTGGTAGTCTTGTCCCGCTCAACTACAAACTGTGTTGGAGGGAACCCGCCCGGCATTCCGATGTCTCTTGGGGCAATGTCCATCACATAGTTTCCCGGAGGCAGCTCCGCTTTGTAGTATCCTTTCGCATCCAAAACGATTTCCGTTATTTTTGTGGAACTATCTGCGGAAAGGACAACGAGCCTGTGCGCAGCATACATCTCGGGAGGCGGTTCGCACGGCCTGTCCAGTCTTTCAGGTCCGGGACAAACGGGACCGATCGTTAGGCGTCCTTGAATGATTCCTGCAGATTTCATTTCCGGCTGCGGATTCTTATGCGAGCCGCAGTTGACAATTCCCATGCAAAGAATGGCAGCAAGCAGTTGGTTGAACACAATGTAAAATGTAACAGTAGATTGAAGCGACTGCAACCATGGAAGTAGCAAATCTGATTCGGCGAACGATTGAAGAGGGAAAGTCCGGGGCGCTGAAATTACTTCAGGATCTTGTGCGCATCCCGAGTATCACGGGACAGGAAGAGGCGGTCCAGCGCTTTGTTGCAAATCACCTGAAAGAGATGGGACTGCAAATCGACTCGTGGTGTCCTTCTGATTCCGATCTGAAAAGTCATCCTGCATATTCCGATGATGGTCTACCGCTTGGCGAGCGTCCGGTTGTCGTGGCCCGCTGGCAGGGAACCAGTCGTGGTCGTTCGCTGATCTTGAATGGGCATGTGGATGTGGTTCCGGTTGGTGATCCATCGGCCTGGAAAAATGGTCCCTGGAGCGGGGAATACCGCGATGGCCAGGTATGGGGCCGTGGTAGCTGCGATATGAAAGGAGGCCTGGTTTCAGGGATTGTTGCGGTGGCGGCCTTGCAGCGCATCGGCTTTGAGCCCGCGGGAGATGTGCTGATCCAGAGTGTAATCGGAGAGGAGACCGGTGGCGCGGGAACGCTGGCAACGATCGTTCGCGGGTATCGGGCCGATGCGGCGATTGTTCTGGAGCCGACAAAGCTCGCAATTTGTCCGGTCGGATCGGGTGCTGCTTCCTTCCGGCTTCGAGTGCCGGGACGCGCGGCTCACGGGGCGATGCGTGAAACAGGAGTGAGTGCGGTAACCAAGTTCTATCTTCTCCACCGTGCGTTGCAGAATTTGGAGCGAAGAAGACACACGCGGTTTCGAAATCCACTGTATGAGGATGACGCCCTGGTTGCTCCGATCAGTGTTGGAAAAGTCAAGGCCGGTGATTGGCCCTCTACCGTTCCGGAATCACTGGTGGCGGAAGGACGCTATGGAGTTTTCCCTGGAGAGTCGATGCAATCAGCCCGGCAAGAGTTTGAGAAAGCGATTGCCGCGGCAGCACGTACCGATGCCTGGTTGCTGGATCATCCGCCCGCGGTAGAGTGGTTTGAGGGGCAATTCGAATCAGCGCAGTCTCCGGTCCATGCGCCGATCCTTCAAGTGCTGAGCAGCACGCATGCGTCCATTTTGGGAAATCCACCCGCAGTGCGTGGAGTGCCGTACGGATCGGACCTTCGTTTTTTTACGAACGATGCGGGGATGACTGCGGTATTGTATGGTCCGGGTGATGTCGCTCTGGCACATTCGCTGGATGAACACATTCCTTTTCAGGAAGTGATTGACGCTGCGGAAGTCATTGCATCGACCATCGTAAACTGGTGTGGCAAAGGATAAGGAGATTTAGATGATCGCCGGACGCGGATTCCGTACGAATGCAGCAGGAATTGCTTCCCTTCGCGCCCTTCTCTATGACTACAATATTCGTTATTATCCCCGTAGATCTACCGTACTGGACCGGTCCGGCGGACTGTCTGCATCTGATGTCCTGTATCAGCCTGCTTGATGACGATCTGGCCGTTGTGTACAAAAGATACCTTCCTGTACAACTGTACGAGCTGCTGCTGGAGCGCGCAATTCAGATGATCGACATTCCTGAAGAGGAGTTTGCCACACAGGCCTGCAATGTTCTGGCGCTTGCCCCGCGCAAGCTCGTAATGTTGAAAGGAAATCCGGGTACGCGCAAAAAGCTGGAAGGCGCCGGCTGCGAAGTCCACGAGTTTGAAGGCGCCGAAATCTCGCTCAAAGGCAGCGGCGGTCCAACCTGTCTGACCCGCCCCCTCTGGCGCAGCTGACACGAGGGCGGGAAGGGACGCGCTCCATTGATATTCATCGATGAGAAGAATATATTATGACCATGGATATGACTATGGTCATATTATGATTATTTCAAAGAGTAAGCTGAAAGCGCAGATGCTCCGCATCTTCCGTGAAATTGAAAAGAGCGGGGAAGAAGTGATCGTAACCGATCATAAGACCCCGGTTCTACAAATTCGCCCTGTTCAGAAAAAAATGAGTGTCGATGAGATTTTTGGATTGCTGCAGGGACAGATAGAATATCGCGAAGATATCAACTCACCAACGGAAGATGAATGGAGTGACAGCTAATATGATCGTTTTAGACACTGCCATTTTGCTCTTCTGGACGCTGGATAGAAGGAAATTGTCTGCCCAGGCGAAAAAAGCGATCACATCCGCTGAAAAGATCCTGATCAGTTCCATTTCCCTTTGGGAGATCGGTATCAAATTGAAAAGAGGCAAGTTGATCATCCCCCTTACGCTCCGGTCTTACACGGAGAAGCTGAAGTTGATTGATAAAGTCGAGATTATTCCGGTAACCGAAGAGACCTGGATCAGAAATATTGAATTGGACTGGGACCACAAAGATCCAGCAGACCGTACAATTGTCGCGATGGCCGGCCTTTTCGGAACTCCACTGGTCACTTCCGACAGAAAAATCCGGAAGTTCTACCTGCCTTCCATCTGGTAAAGCGGCTGTGGAAGGATCTCTGCGTGTTCCGCGCTCGGCGGTGAATTCCGGCGGGCACGGAGGCCCGCCCTACAAGAGCAATTCACCCTTCCAGGAGCAGGGCCGCAGGATCTTCGATGAGTTGTTTAACACGAGCGAGGAACTGGACCGATTCACGGCCATCCACGATGCGGTGATCATAACTGAGCGCGATATACA
>CAZDDB010000005.1:0-33951 GCA_964504105.1 uncultured Acidobacteriota bacterium | reverse complement strand
AGCCACTTCCACGCGCCGCCGGTGTACCAGGCAGTGGTAACATAAAGCGTCAGGTGTGTCAGTGAAAAGAACAAGCTTGCCGGCAGGTGCAACGCCAGATTCCGGAACCATCGTCCGCCATCCAGCGGAAAACGTCGAATAAAATGCACCGCCAGTGGAAGCACCGGAAGCCAGGTGTACCACCACGTAAGCTGCCATGCCAGCACCTGAACCATGGCGGCCCCCTCCTTCTTGTAGGCAGGACTCAGTCGCCAGATGATCGCCGCCAGAAGACCCAGAAATGTGGCGCCGGCGAATGCTCCTAGCCATACTTTCCACCTGTGTTTGTACGACGATATTTGCATAACTGTTTCTGGACTGATGATAGCATTCTCCCACCCCGAATGGTTTCTTTGGGGACGGAAAGGCTTACATCGGGTCTGATCCGGTTTGTTCATGTTCTATGCCGCTTTGTTTATTTCTCCCAAAGCCGCAAAGCGCGTAAAGGAACACTTACACAAATCAGCTCAGGCCAGTCATTTGCGCGCTGATTTGCCAGAGCCGCTTGGATGTCTGCCGGTCCTGGGATGCAAGCGCGGACGGGCGCTCTCGCGTGCCCTTAAAGTATTTTCCGGTACGATTCTCCACTTCCGGGGAGGTGGCAAGATGAACGATCGCCCGCGCGCCTTTTTCGGGGCTTCCCGCGGTCATCGTCACCAGAAGCTTCAGGAATCCGGATGTTTCCCGGAAAATTCCGGTCCGCAAGAAACCGGGATGCATGCTGTTCACCGTAACGCCTGTTCCCTCCAGTCTTCCGGCCAGCTCGCGGGTGAATAGAACGTTACAAAGTTTCGACAGGCAATAGGCCTTGAATCCCGAATAGTCTTTCACTCCCTGTAGATTTTCAAAATCGATCCTGGCGTTCCGATGCGCCTCAGAAGAAACATTGATGATACGCGATGGCGCAGCCGCTTTCAGGCAATCCAGAAGAAGATTGGTGAGCAAGAAGTAGCCGAGATGGTTGACGGCAAAAGTCATCTCGATTCCGTCCGGCGAAAGAGCCCTCGTATGAATTGCGACTCCGGCATTGTTCACCAGCACGTGAAGACGCTGAAACTGCGCGCGAAAATTCGAAGCGAGCTGACGGATTGAAGCCTGCGAAGAAAGATCCGCAATCAGCAAATGCAGATTCTGATTTCCAGTGTCACTTCTGATCTCATCAACGACCTGTCTGCCGCGCTGCTCATTGCGGCAAACCAGAACGACAGTTGCTCCCAACCGCGCAAAGCCCATGGCCGCGGCCCGGCCAATCCCACTGCTAGCCCCCGTCACCATGCACACCTTCCCCTGAAGATTGGTCGTACCCATTCCAGTAGATCTTATGATAAACCGCAAAGACCGCAAAGACCGCAAAGACGCGCCTCTGCGGTGAAATCCTACAGCTTCCAGAATGGCGCGCTCAACCCCAGCTGTGCAAGAGAAGAATGGTTGAAATGACTGTATACAAAACTGCGGAGCGCTTGATCGTGTTCATTCATGATTTCTTCTCTTGCGTCCAGTAATCCGGATTCTCCTTTGCCGCCGGATCGTGCCGTTCCATCCAGCGTTCCGGACGCTTCAGCTCGTTGAACCCGAATCTTCGATATAAACCGTGCGCGTCTTTCGTGGCCAGCGCCCACCGCCGGAAGCCCTGGAGATCGGGATGGGCAATCATGATTTCCATGAGCCACTTGGAAAGACCCAGACCGCGGAATTCTTCGAGCACAAAAACATCTGCGACCCATGCGAACGTGGCATAGTCCGTCACAACTCTCGCGAATCCGATCTGGGTTTCTACTTTGTAGATGCCGAAGCATAACGAATTTTCTATCGAACGGCGGATCACTTCGACCGGTCTTCCGGCGGCCCAGTACGAGCGGTCCAGATACCCATGAATCATGTCCACGTCCAAACGCGTCCGGTCCGTGCTGATCTTATATTCGCCCCGCGTCCATTCGGTCATAATGACTGCTCTCATTCTAAAGTATTAGTTCTCCTCGCATCACCACCACGGCCGGTCCGCCCACACGGACCGTCTCGATGTCCTGGCGCGGTCCCACAACTTCCACCGATGCCTGCCCGGGCCGCTTCATCCAGTGTCCTTGCTCGGCAACAAACACCGGTTTTCCGATCAGACCATAATGCCAGAGATAGGCTCCCGCGGGCGTGAAAATCAGCCATGCTCGATCGCACTACAAACGACGTTTCAGAGAGATTCATTTCCAGCGCAATCGCCTGCATGGTAGCCGGCTCCAGATCGTCTGCATCCAGCACGATTGCACACGGATTGCCTCCCAGCGCGTGATCCGTAAATGCATCAACCTGCAAGAAAGGATATTTGCTCATTCGCCCTACAGTGCTTGCCTTAGATCCTCGATTAAATCATCGGTGGATTCAATCCCAACCGACAATCGTACAAGTCCTTCCGGGATCCCGAAACGCCTGCGCTCTTCGGCAGTCAGACCGGAATGCGAAGTGGCTGCCGGACGCGTGATCAGCGTTTCCACACCCCCCAAACTGACTGTATGGATCGGTATCTTCACCTTGCTGATCAGTTGCTCCGCAGCAGGTAGCCCGGATTTCAGCTCCAAACTGATCACACCACCGCATCCGTGAAACAGCTCACGCGCGCGGCTGTGATGCGGGTGGCTCTCCAATCCCGGATAATTTACACGCGAAACCGCCGGATGCGTTTCCAGAAACTGCGCAATCTTCAGAGCGCTCTCATTGTGCTGCTTCATTCGCACCGATAGAGTCTTCATCCCGCGATGAAGCAGGAAGCACGCATGGGGATCCAGCGATCCGCCAAGATGATTCAGCAAATGAGTGATCTTCCGGATCCGTTCCGTACGGCCCATCACAGCTCCCGCAACAATGTCCGAATGGCCGTTCAGATACTTTGTGCAGCTGTGAATTGAAAGATCATAACCGATCTCGATCGGACGGAAGTTTACCGGACTCGCAAATGTGCTGTCGATCAGCGAAACCAGATCATGCTCGCGCGCAAAGGCCGTCACTGCTTTGTGGTCCGCCACGTGCAATAGCGGATTGGTCATCGCTTCCACATAAATTGCCCTGGTATTCGGTCGCAGTCTCTGCTTCCATGATCCCGCATCGGCGGCATCGAGAAAATCCACCGAAATCCCGTACTCCGGCAGAGTCTCGGTAACAAATGTATGAGTGCCGCCGTACAAACCATTTTGTGCGAGAAGATGATCGCCCGATTTGAGCACCGACATTAGACTCGTAGAAATAGCCGCCATCCCGCTTGCCGTGACAAGGGCCGCTTCCGAATCTTCCAGCGCGGCCAGCTTCCTGTGAAGCACCACATGATTCGGCGTGTTGTTCAGACGAATGTAACGGATATCGTGATAACCCGCTTCCCCCTCCAGTTCGTACATCGTGGATTGAAACACCGGCATGCAAACCGCCCCCTGAACCCGCGGCTCCGGTTCGCCTGCGTGTAATATTTTCGTTTCCATCTTCCAGCTCATAAATTTCCTCCGTAGGGGCGGCCCTTGTGGTCCCCCACAAGCAGATGCCATTTGTGGCTGCCCGCACGCTCAAGCCTATCGCCCGGGACTCAGGATTGTCTTGAACAAAATTGCTATTTTTTGTATAAATAGCCAGAAGCGGATCTATTTCGCCTCAAAAGGTTCTTTACATGACTTAAAATGATCATATAATGGACCATAGTATGCGACCAATTGAACTTGACAAGGAAAGCACTACTCCGCTGTATCAGCAGATCGTAGAGCAGGTGAAGGCATATCTTGCCGATGGAAGTCTTCACATTGGCGACCAGCTTCCGCCGGGACGTGAGCTCGCCGCGACTCTGGGTGTCCATCGCACCACGGTGATCAATGCGTATGCGGAATTGCAGAGTGAAGGGATTATCGATTCTCATGTGGGACGCGGCACGTTCGTTGCCGCTGTTCCGGAAACTCGAGTCTCCCGGACGCCGCGTCCATCGTTTACTCCACTGGCATGGGATTCGATGTTTGTTACGGATCCGTCCCAGGACCGGCTGCATAAGCTGATCGATCTGCAAAGCCGGAAAGATGTCATTTCGTTTGCCTGCGCTCTTCCGTCGCCTGAATTGTTTCCTCTGGAAGATATCAGGATGTGCGTCAACCGGGTTTTGCGAAAAGAAGGTCAGGCACTGCTGCAAATCGGAGACAGCTTTGGTTACGATCCCCTCCGCGAACATCTGATCGACGGACTTAATCATCATGGCATTCAGGCAAGCATGGACGAAGTTCTGATCACAAACGGCTGTCAGCAATCGCTGGATCTGATCCGTAAAATTCTTGTACAACCCGGTGATACGGTGCTGATCGAAAATCCAACCTACCCGGGAGCGCTCAATGTTTTTAGCACACGAGATGTGCGCTGCATTGGAATTCCAGTAGGCGCCCAAGGAATCGATCTGGCGGCATTGGAGCATGTCCTGGTTCACAACCAACCCAAGCTGCTTTATACGATTCCAACGTTTCATAATCCGACCGGCAGCACTCTGGATCTCGCCGGGAGGCGAAGACTCTTGCAGCTTGCGTCGCTCTACCGGGTCCCGGTTGTTGAAGATGATATTTATGGGGAATTGCGTTATGAAGGATCGGCGCTTCCTTCTCTCAAGGCTCTGGATGATCGCGGAATCGTGATCTATTTAAATAGTGTTTCCAAGATCGGATTTCCCGGGATGCGCGTGGGATGGGTCGTTGCGCATCGCGCGGTCATTGACCGTCTTCGGGTTGCCCGGCAATCCCAGGACCTCCACACAAATTTGATTTCGCAGGCCGCTTTATGCGAACTTTCCAGTTCCGGCTTGCTCACGCGTCACCTGAAACGCGTAAGAAAGGTATATGCAGAACGCCGCAACAGGCTATTGAGCGCGCTGGAAAGATATTTTCCCGAAGGAACCCGCTGGAGCCGGCCGGCCGGCGGCATGAATGTGTGGATCACTCTGCCGCGGAGCATCCATGCATCCTCCATTCTCCCGGAAGCAGCGCAGCTGGGAGTTCTCTTTACTCCGGGCGAAATGTTTTACGGAAATTCACCTCAGCTCAACACCATGCGTCTCCCTTTCAGCATGCTGGATTCTGCCAGAATGGAAGAAGGAGTAAAACGAATTGCGCGCGTGTTGAAGAAACACATGTCGCAGACGCCTGCCGGCCCGGAACCGGAGAAAAGAGCAGTTCTGGTATAAACTTCAATGAAGAGGAATCCGGCTGTAGAGCGGACCAAAGAATACATTCAGAATCATTATGCGGAAGAGATCTTGTTACAGGATCTGAGGAAAATTTCCGGATGGAGTGCTTATCATCTGATTCGTATTTTTCGTCGTGAAGTCGGGCGATCTCCTCACAAATACCTTGTGAATGTGCGCATCGAGCAAACGAAGCTTCTCCTGATCCAGGGGCGTCCGATCATTGAGATTGCCCAGGAGACGGGGTTTGCCGATCAAAGTCATTTCACGCGCTGCTTTAAAATAATTGTTGGTATTACACCCGGCGCATTCCGTAAAGATTGGGAGCGCGAACGTCCCGCCCGCACGCCATGAGCTTTGGTACTTCAAGAGCAGTTCGCGCGATGGTGCTGTTATCGCTGGCCGAACTGCTCGCGATGAGTGTCTGGTTTAGCGCTTCCGCGGTGGTTCCTGTCTTGCGGGATCTGTGGCATCTTTCCAATTCCGGAGCCGCATGGCTCACTCTGTCCGTTCAATTTGGTTTTGTCGCAGGCACGTTCCTCAGTGCCCTGCTGAATCTTCCCGACGTGCTGAATCCCCGCCGGCTTCTTGCGATCTCGGCTCTTCTCGCTGCGCTCAGCAACGCCGCGTTCGCGCACTTCGCAGACAATCTCGCTCAGGGAGCCCTGCTTCGTTTCTGCACGGGGCTGTTTCTTGCCGGCGTTTATCCCCCCGGGATGAAGATCATGGCTACGTGGTTTCAAAAGGGACGCGGTACAGCGATCGGTGTGTTGATCGGCGCCCTCACACTGGGAAAGGCGTCTCCCTATTTATTGAATGCGCTTGGAAGCGTCCATTGGCAGCAGAACTTGCTGATCGCTTCTGTTCTAACGGCAATTGGCGGGATGATCGTTTTGCTGTTTGTAGAAGATGGACCCTATGCTCTGCCTGCGGCGCGGTTCGATTTGCATCAGGCTAAAAAAGTGTTTGCCAATCGCGGCGTGCGGCTGGCAAGTTTCGGCTACTTCGGTCACATGTGGGAACTGTACGCGATGTGGACCTGGGCGCCGGTCATGATCCGCGCGAGTCTGGCCGCGCACGGAAGCCGCATGCAGTTTGCCGAGTTGTCTTCCTACCTGGTGATCGGTATCGGCGCGCTGAGCTGCGCCGCTGCGGGGATTCTCGCGGACCGCATCGGACGCACGGCGGTTACCATCGGAGCCATGGCAATGAGCGGCGCCTGTTGTCTCCTTGCCGGTTTCGCTTTTGATGCGCCTGCTCTGCTGCTGCTGATCATGGTCATCTGGGGAGCAACCGTGATCGCGGATTCGGCCCAGTTTTCCACCTGTGTTACTGAACTCGCCGATCCTCAATATATCGGTACCGCACTCACACTGCAAACCTGTCTCGGTTTCCTTCTGACTACCATTTCGATCCACCTCATCCCGCAACTCGTGGGCGTTGTAGGGTGGCGTTTCGCATTTATCGCGCTTGCTCCCGGACCTGTCTTCGGTGTGCTTTCCATGCTCCGTCTTCGCAGTCTGCCCGAAGCCGCCAAACTCGCTCACGGAAAACGTTGAGAGATGGTAAGGGCGCATGCGCATGCGCTATGCAACGTTCAGGGGCAAGGCTCCGGC
The DNA here is from genome assembly GCA_964504105.1 of uncultured Acidobacteriota bacterium. Lineage (GTDB taxonomy): Bacteria > Acidobacteriota > HRBIN11 > JAKEFK01 > JAKEFK01 > CAZDDB01. Next base: position 27,111 of record CAZDDB010000005.1, on the reverse strand, counting down.
TGCCGGCTTTTTAATTTCACATAGCAGATCCATGTGTAATAGTCCGCTTCATCCAGAAATATCCGTTGATATTCCTTCTCCACTGACGTGAGCAAGGGGACCGGAGTCGGGTAATTCTCGTCATCCCACAAATCTCCCCATCTGGTCCGGGCAGTTTTGAAGACGGGAGGCATCTCGCAGTACACCGCAACGTTTTGCCTGAGGTACTTCTCATCGACATCGTTTGGTGAAATATGATCTTGATTAGATCCCCGTATTCCGAGTAGATTTCCTATTTTTTCTTTTACTCTGGACTGCGCGGATGTTCCTGTACCCGGAGTGAAACCGGAGTGCATAAAAATCTTCTTGAGAGAATAACAATCACCCTGGGATGGCGGGTAATTGTCTTCCATCAGGAAATGTGTGAACCCGAACCACGCGGCAGTCTTTACGCGTTCGTAAGCATTCTGATGGTCATCGAAGAAAAGAACTGTCTCTTTCTTCGGCAAATGACTCCAATCGATTGTGGAGAAATCGCGGTCGTAGTATTTCGCCTTTTTTGATCTGTATTGAATGCGATTCAGATTCAGATCTATGCAGTGAAGTTCAGCATCAGGACATGCTTGCTCAAAGAGCCAGGTTCCCTGACCGAACCAGACGCCACTTTCCACAATTGCTTTCGGTTTGAGCTTCTTCAACACAAACCAGGTTAAAAACATGTGGGGAGATTTCATCCCACCGCTATTGTCAGCGATCGGTCTCCCGTCATAGATTGTTCGAAACTCTGCGAGTGAGTCTCTCATTTCTTCCCTGGTCCAGGGGACAGTTCCTATCGCGATCACGCTATTCATTGAACCACTCCCGCGCATCTGCCATGATAACCTAAAGAAGCCTGCCCAACCACGAAAGCGAACCGCCGGCCGGTGGCCGCGTCGTGTTTGTCGCTGTTCATCTGTGGTTTCCTCTCCTCCGTATCTCCGTGCCTCCGTGGTGAGAACCTATTGACGTGCACCCGGCAAATGAGGTTAAGCTATCATGAACACTCATGAGGGGGGCTCAATCCAATGGACCCATACGTTCGCGTACTGCTGGTAGAGCAGGAGCCGGACACCATCTCGGTGATCTCGCTTCTCCTTTCTGAAATCAAAGAATGCCAGCTTGAAATATCACTGTCCGGCGAAGAAGCTCTGATGAAGATTCCTGAACTTACGCCGGACCTGGTGTTATTTGCGCACGGCCTGTTCGGCAGAAACGGCCGTGAAGTGATCGCCGAAATCCGGCGGGATCATCCTTCGGTGTACTTGATTGTCTCTCTTCCTGATGCGGCGCGTTCGCAGGTTAATGATTTTATGATGGCTGGCGCCAACGATTGTGTTTCAAAAGACAAGAACTATGTGCCCAATCTGGTTCTGGCTGCGAAGAAGGCGTTGATCCGGATTGCCGAGCACCGGGAATTTTCCCTTCCGCCGCTCGGCCGTGCCGAACAGATTGCCATGGATGAGAATCTTCCCGACATCGTTTTCAAACTATCCAAATCGGGAAGGATCCTTTATGCGAACAGAGTCATTACCGATATTCTCGGTTTTGATCAGAAGGAAATTGTCGCAAAATCGTTTGTTGATCTCATCGTCGGTTTGGAAAGCCGCAAGCGTTTTGAAGACTATGTCTCGGCAGTCGAATCCCAGACCGGTTTTCGGGGACTGATCTGGCTCAAAGCGAAAAGCGGTGTGGAGCAGGATTTCCTTATCAACTGTAGTCTGGAAGAAAACGGAATCTACGGAGTGTTGCGACAGGCCGACCTTGTGGAATCTTCGGAAGATCCTTTTCGCAGCCGTGACCGCGAGGGTGAGCCCTCGGTCATGGAAGAAATGCCCTTGCGGATCGGTCCCTATCGCATTATCACTCTTTTGGGCGCCGGGTCGATGGGGCGCGTGTACCAGGGTTTCGATGAGCAGCTCGAACGGTTTGTGGCGATCAAAATTCTCAGTACCGGCCGTGTCTCGGATAAGGATTATTTCGAACGATTTCACCGCGAGGCAAAGCTGCTTGCCAGCATTACTCATCCAAATATCGCGCTGATCTATTATTTCGGAACCCTGGAGGGGCTTCCTTACTTTTGCATGGAGTATATGGCGGGAGGATCGCTCGAAAATATGCTGCAGCAAAAGAGGTTTTTTGATCCGGAAGCCGCGTTGTCCTACACCATGCAGGTGGCGATCGGCTTGAATAAGGCGCTTGAAAAAGGGATTGTGCATCTGGATATCAAGCCTTCCAACCTGATGCTTGCGGAAGGGGATCGCGTCAAAATTGTGGACTTCGGACTGGCCCGCACCAGCCGTGAGCTTGAGCGCATTACTACCGATATTGTAGGAACCCCGCTCTATATTGCGCCGGAGCAAATTCAGGGTGGATTAGCGGACTTCCGCTCGGATGTCTATTCGCTTGGGATTACCTTCTTTGAGATGCTCTACGGGTTTGTGCCGTACTCCGGAAAAACCCTTCCTGAAATTTTTCGCAGCCGTCTCCATGACGAATTACCCACCCGCGAGAGTCTCGATCAGGCTGTCCCGCAACAGCTGTATGACATCGCAGCCAGAATGACGTCGATCGATCCGGCGAAACGGCAAAGCAGCTACTCCGAACTGATCGAAGAGCTGGAGCTGGCACGCAGGGCAATGCAGCAAAAGGATGTGATCGTTGAGGTTCCAGTGACGCCTCAGGGATCTTCAGTCTACATGCGCGGTTTGCTGTATGACCGTCCCTTTGGTGAGGTGCTGGGAGAGATTGCCAAGAAGAACCTATCTGGAAAACTCACTCTGAGCTGGATCGATCTGCACAAGACAATCCACTTCAAATCGGGAAACATCATTGCTGTTTTATCCAACCAGGAAGGGGAAAGTTTTCTCGACCTCCTGCTTCAACAGCATCAGTTGACCGGGCAAAGAGCAAGAAGAATCAAGGGAGACTCTTCAGATTTGTTTCTTGGCTACTCTTCTGCGATGCAGGAAGTCAATCCTGAAGTCAGAAAGAAGTTATCCGGAGAACTGATGGAACTGGCCTCGCGCATCTTGCAGGGTCTGTTTTCCTGGGTAGTCGGGGAGTTTATTTTTGAAGAAGGAGAATTTTCGGCACAGGGGGCGCTCCGGATTTCCGCAGGGGAAGCGTTAACACGCGGAGTGAAAAGCTGGGTGGATTACGGAACCATCCAGCGCCGTTTCTTGGGTGGCCTGTGCCGCATCGATCTGAATCCCGATTTCCAGACACTGCTCTCGCATATCAAAATTGTGCCCGCTGATGCGTTTATGCTGTTCCGGTTCGAAAAGAGCATCCTGTTTCGCGAATTGTTTGATCTTTCCGGAATCTCGGAAGAGGAATTTTTCCGCCTGATCTATCTGTTCGTTTGCGTCGGCATTGTGGACATCCATCCGGTGTCCATCCAAAAAGCGCCACCGCGAAAGACGCTAAAACCGGCGCCTCCTCCTTTAAGACCTCCGGAGCCGCCACCGCCACCTGCTCCGACACCGCCACCACCTCCTCAGCCGCAGTTGCCGGAAAGCCCGCCGCGCGATCCTGTTCCTCAGGAAGCTGCCGAACCGGTGCAGGCGGCGCGGCCTCGAGAAGATCTAGGACTGTTCTACTATCAGTGCGCCGTGAAAAGCTCAGCAGACAAAAACTATTGGGCCGCGGTGGAGTACTGTAGAAAGGCGCTTACGTACCGCAAGGAACTCAGAATTTACCGGCTTATGGGAGAAGCGCTTGCTACCCATCCCGCGTTTCGTCACGAAGCGATGGCTGCCTTCAAACAAGCGCTCGAAATCGATCCCGGTAATCTCGCGACGGAGCGCGATATCGCCGAACTTTATTTTCTGACCGGTAATTTCGCGCTGGCTCGCTCCCGCTATGAGGCGGTCCTCGACCGCAATCCGCGTGACCAGCAAGCAATCAAGCGTTTGGAAGAAATCCAGAAAAAGAAAAAGTGACCCGTGACCACGCAATGACGCAACGACGCTAATAGATGCTGGTCTGCCGCTTTTGCCCCGTGTAGTCCATGTAAACGGTTTTGACTTCCGTGTAGAACTCAAATACTTCGGTTCCCTGTTCGCGTGGACCGATTCCTGTAGCCTTTGTCCCGCCAAACGGCGCCTGGGCCTCACCGCCGATGGTGGGCGAGTTGATGTGAACTTTTCCGGCTTCTGCCATTTCGGTAAAGCGCAGAATTCTGGACATGTCCTGAGAATAGAGGGAAGAGCAGAGGCCGAACTTCACATTGTTCGCCATTTGGACCGCTTCCTCAAAATCTTTGGCGCGCAACAAACCGACGACCGGTCCGAAAATTTCTTCCTGCGCAATCCGCATACCCGCCGAAACGTCGTCAAAGAGCGTAGGTTCAACAAAAAAACCTTTGTCGTAAACGCTGCCTGTGAGACGTTTTCCTCCGCGAAGCAGCCGTGCTCCTTCGGTTTTTCCAATTTCGATGTAGCGGAGAACTTTATTCATTTGTTTTTCTTCCACGCAAGGCCCCATATCGATTTCCGGATCCAATCCGTTTCCTGTACGGATGCGCTCCATGCGCGCAAGGAGCATTTCGGTGAATCGAGTCGCAATGGATTCTTCCACGATCACACGGCTCGACGCAGTGCAACGCTGACCGGTGGAGCCAAATCCGCCCTGGGCCGCGCCTTCGACAGCGAGATCCAGATCCGCATCGCTCAACACAACCACAGGATTCTTGCCACCCATCTCGCATTGCACACGGATTCCGCGGCGCGAGCCTTTTTCGTAGAGTGCGCACCCCACATCGTTGGAGCCCGTGAAGGACAGCGCATCCACATCCGGATGGTTTACGATTTCTTCACCGACTGTACTTCCGCTTCCCAGCACCAGGTTGATTACGCCGGCTGGAAACCCTGCCTCTTCTAAAATCTCCACAATTTTGATGGCGGTGAGTGGCGTTAGTTCTGACGGCTTCAACACGACTGTGTTTCCAGCAACCAACGCGGGAGCGATCTTCCACACCGGAATGGCAACGGGAAAATTCCACGGAGTGATGAGTCCGGCAACGCCTACCGGCTGACGAATGGTGTACACAAACGTGCGTGGAAGCTCGGACGGAATCGTAGCGCCGCGCAGGCGTCTTCCTTCGCCGGCCGTAAACTCCATGATGTTAACGGCGCGCTGCACTTCGCCCCGTGAATCACGCAGGATTTTTCCTTCTTCTTTTGTGAGAAGAGTGGCCACTTCTTCCAGGCGCTGTTGCAGCAAGTCTGCGGCTTTAAACAACAGCTTGCCGCGAACAGGAGCTGGAGTAGACTTCCATTTCGGGAACGCTTCCTTCGCTGCCGAGATCGCCTGCCGTGCTTCTTCCCTGGTCGAAAGAGGAGTCTGTCCCAGAACCTCATCGGTGTCTGCGGGATTGATGTTTGGAATCGATTCACTGCTGCGGGACGACACCCACTTGCCGTTAATGTAGTTGTTCATCTGCAATTTTCAACGCCTCATCCAGCGCTTTGATGCCTTGATCGATTTCTTCCTTTGTGATGATCAAAGGCGGCGCAATGATAAAGTGATTGACCCACGAAACGAGATACACTCCGTTCTTCATCATCTCTGCTGCAATTTTGTCTACGACCAGCGGCTTGTTCTCCATTTTGTCTGTGTAGGTGTTGAACGGCTCGCGGGTCTGCTGGTTTTGCGTGAGATCCACAGTCCAGAACAATCCGAGTCCGCGAACTTCTCCTACCGAAGGGTGTTTTTCTTTCAGGGATTGCAGACGCGCGCCCATGTGCTCGCCCATTTCGTGTGTGCGCCGGATCAGATCGAGCCTTCCGTACTCTTTGATCGCGGCGACCGCTGCCGCGAGCGTGAGGGTGTGCGCTTCATAGGTGTGGCCGTGCGCAAAGTAGTGATCATTGAAATAGTCAGCGATCTTCTTTGTCGTGGCGCACAGTCCAAGCGGAATGTATCCGGAGGTGATCCCTTTGGCGGTCGTAAGGATATCCGGCTGCACGTTCCAGTGATCGACGGCGAACCACTTGCCGGTGCGTCCCCATCCGCTCATGACTTCATCCACAATCAGGAGCGCTCCGTGGCGATCGCAAATTTGGCGGAGACGCGGCATGTATTCCTTCGGCGGGACCAGAATTCCGTTGGTTCCCGCAATCGGTTCTACCACGACGGCGGCCACATTGCTTTCGTGCTCGATCATGTGATCGATGTATTCCACGCATGCCACGGCGCAATCGGGATATTTGAGTTTCAGCGGACAGCGATAGCAATATACTTCCGGCGCATGGATCACCCCCGGCAGTTTTCCGGAAGGTTCAATCGCCCAGCGTCTTGGATCACCGGTTGCAGAAATCGATCCCGTGGTTGATCCATGATACGAACGATATCGCGCAATAATCTTGGACTTTCCGGTTACCATCCGCGCGATCTTGAACGCCGCTTCATTTGCTTCGGTTCCGGACGTGGTAAAAAAGAATTTTTCCAATCCGCGTGGAAGCACTTCCAGTAATTGTCTGCTCAGCTCTGCCCTCACATCTGTTGCAAATCCCGGCGCCATGTACGCAAGTTTTGCAGCCTGTTCCTGGATGGCGCGGATCACTGCCTGGTTCTTATGTCCGAGCGTCGAACACATCAACTGTGCCGTAAAATCAAGATATTTTTTACCGCTCGCATCCGTGAAGTAGCACCCGTCCGCATCCACAATGTGAAGCGGCTTCCAGTTCCGCTGATAACGCCACGTGCCGTAGTTGAGACGGGAGATTAGTTCGGATGTAGAGAGATGATCGAGTTCAGGGTCGCTCATACTTAGCCGTCTGATTATACCGTTTTGTACCGCCGGCGTCTCACCGGCTGCCGATTTGGGTGCACTACCTCAATCTCGGAGGGCGGGTTTGTGAGTGCGACCACAAGGATCGCCTCTACCACCCTGGTATACAATAAAACTGAAAAGAAACTCAACGTTTGTAGCGCGGAGAAAAAATAAAACAATGCCGAAAGTGCAAGCTGCGATCATTCAGACAAGACCTGTTTATTTAGATTTGCCGCCAAGCGTCGCGATCCGACAGTACGTGATCGAATTTACGTTAAGATATGGAGAGGTGCGACGATGACCTACGAAGAGGCTTTTGATTACATACGAAGTATCAGCAGTATGAAAGAAGAGCAGATCCGTGAAGCGCTGGAAGAACGGATGAAGGAGACGGGTGAATCCGTGCTTGCGGATGAAGACAGTGGAACTTCCTTCCAGATACGATTTAACAGCGCGGATGGTTTTACGATTGATGCCATCTTTTGAATAATTCATGATCAACACAGTCGAAGATGCGATCGGACAGATTCGCCACATTCAACTGGATAGCGAGCACTCTCCCGAACAGATTCTCCACATGATTCTGGCGGGGGGCGTCTCGCAGTCCTTATTTAACGTGTCCACAGGTGGCCACCAGCCGGCGTTACAGTTTCTCTGCCGGGAGACGCGGAAGATCTCTCACTATCCTGTTTCCGGCGGCATCATCAAAGATGATGAGAAAGGACGTCCCTATTTTTCCCGGGGTGTGAAGGATTTTCCTGCTAACGAGCATCAGAATGAATTTCTGGGAATGCTTGCAGCGTCCGGAATTTTTTTCGGGACGCCGGTGACGACCGAGCAGGGGAGAGAGTTTACTCTGGCGGATCTGGCAGATGTTGCCATGAAGACTCATTCTGATTCCGTGGAAGAACCAGGCTGGTCGTTAATGCTCTTTTCCCTCCATCCTGGTGTAACCGGCGAATGGACCAATGAACGTGGAGAAATTTGGAATGTGGAGCGGATCCTGCGAGCTGCCTGCAAATTGCCTTTTGGCGCCGGCTCCTGTTTTGGAACTCACGTGATCGAAGGAATCGCTTTTGCCGTTTCTCGATATTGTCTGGAACGGGCATGCAAACCGAATCAGTTGGAAGGAGTCTGGCTGGAAGCGCATGACTATGTGGCGCATGCAGCCAATTTGATGGGAAAAAACCAGAAGGATGACGGCTCGATCCCCCGGTGCTGGTTCAAAGAGAAAAAATACCCACGCACTTTGAAGGAGTGGCGCGAATCTTTGCTGGACATCGTGTCGCGCCGTTTCCGGCGCGCCAGGGCAATCGTGTACCCAACGGGGCATTGTTTGGATGCGCTGAGTCCGTTGTCCATGTTTTTGGTGCCCGCGCATCCGTGGATTCATGCGGCCTGCTACATCACAGCCGATACAATCCAGTCGCAGTGGCTTCGAATCGGAAACGAACTTTGTGCCGTTACGCATGCGGTCCATGCGCTCAAACTACTCGGTACCTGAACTTCATGGATTCAAATGCTCCACAGTGACAGTATCCAGCAGAATCGATTCACGCTGAAGGTCTTTTGCAAACGCGCGCAACTCCAGCAAATCTGCGCCATCGTATTCGAACTCGATCGATGCTTGCTGCCACACGTTTGGAGCAAGATGATCCGAATTGAGGGCAAGCGCCCCATAATTCTTTTGGCTCCTGCGGTTTGGGGACACAAAACCATCGTGTGCGTAGACATCCAGAAGCAGGACCGTGGTTGCAGGGGGAACGGAAGGCCCAAGCTTCACTCGCCATGTGGCGCGATACTTTCCCGGCGCTCCGATGCAGGTGTAAGGGCCGTAAGCCAGCGTGTTTGAATTGCCCCAGGCTTTTTCGCCTGCGGCCTCCACATCTTTTTGCCATACTCCTTGCGTGTGTTTGAGATCCTCGCCCCGCCGGCGATCCTGCCACACGCCATTGCGCGCCCGCAACGTGACGGTATCCAGCAAGAACGTATGCCGGACCGGCATGAAACTTCTCATCTCATAACTGATGATTGCGTCATTTTGAGTCTGGAAGGTTATCGACAGATCACGGTACTGGCCAATCGAAGCTAGTTCGCCCGGTTGATTCTTTACCTTGCCGAGCACTTGTCTGGAACCGTTCGCTCCTTGCGACCAAACTTCACATTGAATTACACCGGGGGTAATTTTCCCCTGCGGTTTGATCCGCCAGAGAAGTTCGTATTCACCGGCGCCCGGCAGATGCAAACCTTCAAACAGCGCCATCTGCGGATCTGACGTCCATGCTTCTCCACCTGCGGCCTCCGCATCACGAACTTTGATCCCTGCAAAATGCCTGAGGTCCGCGGCGCGCCAAACCAGCTTCTCTTCCGGCTTCCCTTTTCGGTAGACAGCACGAATCCGGTCTCCATCCTGCACGCTATCGTACAGCGCAACATCGCGCAGCTTATAAGCCGCAATATCTGTGCTTTCCCGAAGCGGTGGAAAACCGATTCGAAGCCGCTCTGCCGGTACATTTTCCTCCACCCGGCTGGAGGACGCGCCATCCAGACGAACCTCTTCACCATTGAAGTACAGGTGAACAGAATCGTTCCACGAAACAGCCACAAACAACCAGTCTCTTCGCGGCATCTGCCAGCTCGAATGATACACTTTGCCTTTGTACACCACCTGAATCCCCTTCCGCTTGATTGCGATCTCCAGCTTCCGGCGACTCTCGGCTGCCAGCAATTGCAGTACTGTTACGGAAGAACCCTTCGGAAGCGAATCTACCTTGATCCAGAATTCCGCAGTTCCCTCCGTGAGCTTCAGCGTGCGAACATCATATTCCAGCCGTTCTCCCGCTTCGAGGTACAACGCCTTTCGTTTGAGATAGCTGCTGTACTGCGCGGATGCCGGATGCAAAGTCCCGGACCCAAGGGAAGATTGCAGCGTGCTATCAAAAGACAACACAAAAGCAGGAGAAACAGGTTTGCGGCACGAAACGCACAAAAACAAAATTAGAATGGTTCGTATTGCGAAGCGCAGGAAGACATTATATCTCTATCTCAAAAAGAGAACAATACGGCAAATCGCCGCTATCGCCGCTCGCCCCTACGCCCTTCCCTTTGCACTTTTCCACTTTTCATTTTCAAATCACATCTGCTATACTTTGTGGCGGTTCAACGACTGACTACGCATATATGGTATTTGAGCATGTTATTTCTCGATCGTATCGAAATCCTCGGATTTAAGTCTTTCTGTGAAAAAACCATCCTGAAAATTCCGGCTGGGATTACGGGAGTTGTCGGTCCCAACGGCTGCGGCAAAAGCAACGTTGTGGATGCGATGAACTGGGTGCTCGGTGAGCAGAGTGCCAAGTCACTGCGCAGCGACAAGATGGAAGAAGTCATTTTTAATGGCTCCAAGAACCGGAAGCCGCTGAACATGGCGCAGGTGACGCTGGTATGGAAGACCGAGCGGAACAATCCTGCCGCGCCGGAAATGACAATTGCGCGCCGGCTTTTCCGTTCCGGCGATAGCCAGTACGAAATGAACGGCGAAGTCTGCCGTCTCAAGGACATCCATACCTTCTTTCTGAACGAAGGGTTTGATCCGCTGGCGTATTCCATTCTGGAGCAGGGAAAAATCGAAGCGCTGTTTCTTTCCAAGCCGATGGAACGCCGTGCCCTGATTGAGGAAGTTGCCGGCGTTGCTGAGTTCAAACACAAGAAACGTTCCGCTCAAATGAAACTGGCAGAGAACCAGCTTCAGCTCGAACGCATTCAGGACATCCTGAACGAAGTGGAAAAACAGTTGTCCAGTCTGAAGCGTCAGGCTGCCAGAACGAGGCGGTTCCAGATCCTTACTGAAGAAAAGCAAACGCTCCAGCGGATTCTGTTTGAACGGAAATTTCACCAGATTCAAACCGAACAGCAACGGCTGACAGAGTTGCTCGCAGATCGCAGCAACGCAGAACAACAGTGCACGCAGTTGCTTCAGCAGCAGGAGCTCGTTGCCGGCGAGATGAAGCTTCGGTTTACCGAATTGGAGAGCAGTCTGTATCAACAGCAAGCGGATCTCCATCAACTGGAGATGCGAATCCAGGAGAATCTGAACCTGCTTCAATTCAAGCGGCAGCGCATAGAAGAATGGCGCCGCAGCATTGAAGAAAAGACTGCAGAGAACCTGCGTTTTGCGGAAACCGAGGCGCAAGTCCAGGAATCTTACGCCGGCCGGAGCGCGGAAGAAACAGAGTTGAGGAATCGCCTTGAAGCGCTGGTCCAGGAACATACAGGTCTCTTTTCTGCGCTTGAACAAAAAGCCGGGGAAGTCGGTTCTCTGGAACAGCGTGCCGAAGATCTGCGCAAGCAGATTATCGAACAACTTTCCGCCGCCTCCCAGTTGAAGAATGAGCAAACACGTCTTCATACACAGCAAGACCATCTGGTCGAAACCATCCGCCGAAAGGAGGCGGAGATGGAAACAGGCAGAGAACATGCGCACCAGCTTGCCGAACAGATTGCAGGCAAACAATCTGTTTTGAGCCGGATTGTTGAAGAGACGGGGTATCTGGAGCAAACCAAGACCGGGATTTTGCAAAGCTGCGATGAGCTAAAACTGGAATGGGACCGGTTGCAGCTCGAAGTGCAGACTGCGTTTAAGAAGCAGTCCGAATTGCAGCACTCTCTGCAGAAGCTGGATGCGCAGCAGCACTCGTCCAAATTTTACAATGAATCTGCGCGGTCGCTTCTGTCTGTTCCCTCGCAACGCGCGATGGGAATGATGATGGATTTCATCGAAACGGATCCACGTTATGAAACGGCTGTCGAAAATTTTCTTGCCGACAAATTGAACTACCTGATTGTGCAATCGGAAGATTCTGCGCTTGCTTCGATCGATTACTTGAAGCAGGAAGGGCTCGGATATTGCAGCTTTGTGATCAAGAACGGACACGATCCCACCCCACCGTTATTGCCCGAAGAGCTGCGCAGCGAGGAAGGCGTAATCGGGAGCCTTCGCGATGTCGTTACGATCCAGGAAGAAGCTCTGCCGGCCGTGGCTCCGTTTATGAATTCCGCGGTCATGGTAAGCGATCTTCAATTCGCGCAATTGCTGATCAAGAAGTATCCTGACTATCAGTTTGTTACGGTGCAGGGAGATGTCATCCTCTCTCCGGCCCTGTATGCGGGCGGCGCAAAAGCGGACGATGTTCCGGGACTGATTGCCATTCAGCGTGAGCGCAAGGATCTTGCGATCCATCTGGAAACCGTACAGGAACACCTTCGCCTCCTGGAAGATCAGGTACGGTCGATCCAAAACCGGCTGGACATTTCGAATCATGAGCTCGTGCGCCTGAACGAAGTACGCGAGTCCAAGAACAAGGACCGCATGCTGGTGCAACTGGAACTCGATCAGATCCAGAAAGAGTCGACCCGCGAAGAAAAAGTGATCGAAATTCTTTCGCAGGAAATGGTTCAGCTTGCCGACGAACGGGAATCCGTGCACGCGCGTTCAGAGCAATTTGCTGCTCAGCTCCAGGAACAGACTGCCAAACGGGAAGAAAGCGAGCGTCTGTTTCGCGAATGTGAGCAGCATCTGAACACCGCAAAAACACGCCATTTTGAGCTTCAGGAACAGGTTCAGGAATCGCGCGTTCAGATCGCGGAACGAAAAGAACGTCACCGTTCCCTGTCGGCGGAACTCGAAAGACTCCAGGGTCAACTCCTGACTGTCCGGAACATGATCGCGGAAAACAGCACCTTAATTGCGCAAAGATATCAGGAGATTGCGGACACAGAAATCGTTTGCGGACAGATGGAATCGGAACAGATCGAGATGCTCCGCGTGCGTGATCACCGGAAGCTTGCCATTACCGAGAGCGAAAAGCAGAAAGAAGAACTTTCGCAACGAATCAGCGCGAAGGAAACGGAAGTGCAGACTGCACGAAGCGAATTGGACCGTGTCCGCGAAGAACGCATGAATGTGGAAATTGAAACCACTCGGATCCGGACTCAGCGCGAGGATATGATGGCAAGGGCGAACGAAGAAATGGGACTGGATCTCGAATCCCTGCAGCCGGTGGAGTCCGAATGGAACCAGTTGGGCGATGAGGATTTAAAAAACAAACTCATCGAAACCGAAACCAAGATCGACCGGCTCGGTCCGATCAATATGCTGGCTCTGGAAGAATATACGCAATTAGAAGAACGTCACCGGTTTTTAAAAGCTCAGTACGAGGATTTACGTGTGTCCATCGAGACATTGCTGGACACCATCCAGCGGATCGATGCCACTTCACTCAAACGGTTCCAGGAAGCGTTTGCGGGAGTGCAGACGCATTTTCAGGATCTTTTTCAGCGGTTGTTTGACGGCGGCAGGGGAGAAATGGTGCTTAGCGATCCGGAAAACCCAAACGAAAGCGGAATCGAAGTGCACGTCCAACCTCCGGGAAAACGGCTGCAAAATATGAATCTCATGAGCGGTGGGGAAAAGACTCTTACCGGGATCGCGTTTCTGATGTCGCTCTTCCAGTATCATGCCAGCCCTTTCTGTGTCATGGACGAAGTGGATGCGGCACTCGATGAAGTCAACGTACAGCGTTTTACGGCGCTTGTCTCCGATATGAGGAAGCAGATTCAGTTTATTGTGGTGACCCATAACAAACGCACGATGGAATCTGCGGATCAGCTTTATGGCGTGACGATGGGGGAACCGGGCGTTTCCAGCATTCTCTCTGCAAAGTTTGAAGAAGCAGAAGCCCTACTCGACGTGTAGCCAACCACGGAGGCACCGAGTGGTTGCTTTTATTGCAGTTTGAAAACGATGGGATAGGACACCCAGACACGGACGCGTTTGCCTTCTTTTACTGCGGGGCGGAATTTCCATTTACGCACGGCCGCACTGGCGGCCTCATTTAGACCGCTCGAACCACCGGCGCCGCGAAGCACTTTGATATCAGCCACATCGCCGCGTTCGGAAATCAGCACGCTCAAAATTACAGTGCCTTCAATTCTTCTTGCTCGGGCGACTGAAGGATAATCCGGATTTACGCGGCTGACAAGTTCCGGTTTCACCACATCAGGTGTCATATCCACCGTGTCCCCTTCCTTGACTGCAGGTCCCGCGGCTTCCGGCTCGGGATTCGCGGCTTCCGGTTTTGATTCGGCCGGCTGTGGATCGGCCTGCGTGTTTGCCGGCTGCGAAACAGGCGGCGCCTGAGCCACCTGCGTTTTGGTGTCCGCGGTGCCTGCATCGGAAACCGGCTGGACCGGTGAAAGGACCGGGGCCTGCGCCGCCTTCAACTTCTCTTGAGCCAGCGCTTCCTGTTCTCGTTTTTCCTGTTCCAACTTTTTGGCTTGCTCCTGCAATTGCTGCAGCGCTGCCGTATCAACTGTTGGAGCGGTTGAATCTTCTTTTTGTTGCTTCTGCTGCTGCTTTAGCAGCGCATCCATTTTTGCCTGAAGCTCCTTTAATTGTACGTCTTTGGACTTGGCTTCCTCCTGCGCTTTGGAAGCCTCTTCCTGGTAACGAAGACGCTCCGTTTCCTGCGACTTCTGCTGCTCAGGGGTGAGTGTACCCGGGACAGTTGCGTTTTGCGGGGACTTGGAGGACGGTCTGAGCGCAAAATATCCGATCCCGGCCAAGACAGCTACGCCGATCAAGATTCCAAGAAACAGCGGCGTTTTTGATTTTTCCCTGGGTTCGACTGCGCCGAAAATTTGCGGTTCCGAAAACCCGGACTGAGGCTGCCGGTCTATATTCAAAGGGATGTCCCTGGCGGCTTCGGCGCCGACAGGATGTTCCACTTTCGGTGGCGGAGGCGGCTCTTCTTTCAAGAAACTGGTGACATCGATCTTCTTAAAATTCTTTACGTTCTTTCCTTCTTCCTCGATGTTTTCACGGAATAACGAATGCATGAAGAACGCCAGGTTGAATGTAGTGGGGGCAAATTCACTGGAAAAGAGCATTTGATCCAGCGCCTTTCGCACATCAGCAACAGCTCCGAAACGATGTGCCGGATCCATGGATAAGCACTGCGAAAGGATTTTCTTAAAATCATCAGGAACAGGAGATCTTTCGCCTGAACTCAAGAAAATCTGGGCATGTTCAATCGCCTGGGGAATGGATATTTCCCGGCCTTTGGCAAACAACGCCTCACCGGTCAACATTTCGTACAACACCAGGCCTGCGCCAAATACGTCCACCGATTTGTCCAGCTTCTGCTGGGTCAGCAGTTCGGGCGCAAGATAGTTCTTGTAATCGCGAAAGAACAGATCACGCCCCGCTGTGGATTTGAGAAGCGCCTGGGCCAGATTCAAGTACTGCAATTTGATTTCGCCGTCATAGGTCACAAGAATAGACTCCGGCGATAGAAAGCCATGCACCAGCCGTTCATCATTTACTTTTTTAGAATGAATATATTCAAGCGCCGTGCAGAGACGGCTACCGATCAGGAGCGCATGATCGGCCGTGAAGGGGTAGCCGTCCTGATGGCATCTGGAAAGAACGGCGCGGAGACTCTTCCCCTCCACGTATTCGAATACTGCAGCAAATTCCGATTTTTCCTGCACAAACGCGCTGGGCCGGACAATGTTTGGATTGGCCAGCGCCTTCAGGACCTCATATTCCTGATTCAGGTTTCCGACAAAACCGGGGACTGCAGTCAGCGAATGGTTAAATTTCTTGACGATCTGGATCTGCTGAATCTGGTTGTTTACGATCTGGCCGGCAATAAAGCTTTTTGAAAGTTTATCCTCCTCAAACTTTTCAAAAAGAAGAAAATTGCCCAGCTTTTCATACTTGGACATCGCCGATTCCTCGCTTTATCGATCTTGGGGATAGCATACGCTTCCTGCTATGGGATTTCAACGACGCTAGGAGGCAAAAGACGCAACGACGCGACAGAGGCAACGACGCGATAGACGCAAAAAAGGGCGACCACAAGGGTCGCCCTTCTGCTTTCATTGCGAAACTTACCGGACTTCTACGTGATCGCCGGCCTCGGTGTAATCGTACATTTGAATGATTCGTCCGGTCGACGTGCCTTCCTGTACGCTGTAGATAATCATTTCTCCCAGCACATGCCGCGGAATGCTCTTTTCAAAGCTGGTTCTCTCATATCCCCGGGTATTCGGCCGGTACAGGATCAATCTGGTTCCAACTCCGATTCCATCTTTGGCGCCCAGATCCACCTGGATTTCGTTTCCTTGCGCGACCGTGCCAAGATCGTCTTTTGTAAACACGACAAAGCCCTTGGCGTTGGGACCTTCCAGGCTGTAACGGTCGACAGGCGGCAGTTCCGTGAAAACCGGGACTTCTTTCGGTTCAAACGGGATGACAAAGTCTCCCACAAAGGAGGTATCACACGAATACGTAACTTCACAGGTAGCCGTGTGTTCTTGAGTTGCCACCACCTTGACTCTGCCTGTCTGCACAACGTAATCGCCCAGATCTTTCAAAGTGACCGGATGAGCGATACCGCGAATCTTGTGGAGGACCGTGAATTCATCTCCGGGTGAAATCCCTTCTGCTTCCCCCTGGTTCATGTAGACAATGTCAAATAGAGAAAGGCTTACCTTATCGAAGTTTTGTTCATTCCCGATGACTTTCATACTCCACTGACCGGCGCCACCGGTAATGAATCCGCTGCAGTATAGATCCTGATCGAGCGCGATTGGAAAGGCGCGTTTCTCCGGGGCAGATACCATTGGGCCGCCCTGACCTTCAGAAGGTTGTTCCTGCGGAACTTGCTCTGAAGTCTCTTCAGCCATTTTTTCCTCTGTAATCGGGGACAGAGGCGGAACCACAATCGGATCCCCGGGATAAATCCAGTGGGCGTTGGGAATATACTTGTTGGCATCCCAAATCTGCGGCCACAGAAACGGGTTGTTGTAATATCGCTGCGCCAGATCCCACAATGTGTCTCCCCTCTCCACAACATGCACACGTGCTCCGGCCGCGATGGTTCGCGGATACGGGTTCTTGGACCAGTGTTCTGCTATCGTCATTTCTGCCTCGATGGCCGCGGGCAAATCGGAAGATCGTGCTTCCGATGCGGGAGCCGTTTGTTCGGCCGAGGCCGGCGCCTCTGCCGCCGGTTCTTCTTGCGTGGAGGTTTGCGTCTCTTCCGTCTGCGCAAAAACGTGGCCAGTGCCGAAGAGGAATAAACACAGGATGAGGCTCAACATAATTTGGAATGAGGCTTTCGTCATTTTCTGCCCCCTTGTTCTAGAGAGTACGTTATCGGTTTTTTGAGAGACAAGTCCCCGTCTCATTCTACAACACTATCACAGGAAGTATTACGCTTGTCAAGCGACGCTTGTAGCAATGCGCATCCCGCTGCACGGGCGCAATGGACTGCGCCCCTAGTGACCTCCGATTGCGCAGACTTTCAACCGGGATTCTTTTGCGTCCTGCGTGAACTCGGAGTTCGGCCACCGTTCCAAAAGCAGTCCGTATGTGGAACAACTTTCCTGCACCTGTCCCAGTTCTTCCAGCGAGCGGGCGAGGTCAAAATAGTATTTGGGCTGATAGATACTTTCCGGGTATAGCTTCAACATGCCTTTCAGACGGTCGACCGCAGCCCTGTGTCTGCCTGTACGCTGATAATATCGCGCTACGAGATACTCATGTTCTGCCAGCAGGGAATAGCATTTCAGCAGATAATCATATGCCTGACGGTACATTTCGCCGTTTGGATAGGTATCCACGACTTTTCGAAATTCATCCAGCGCTTTCCGTGTCTGGGTCTGGTCCCGGTCCGGCTTTTCCCGCATCTGGTAGTAACACATGCCGATCTGAAATTGCGCATATTCTGCCTTGGGACTGAACGGAAACAGACTGATGAAATCCTGGTATTCCTGGATGGCAAGAATCAAGTTCGCCTCGCTGCTCTGGAGATAATAGGTATCGGCATATCCGATTTTTGCCAGGATCCTGTAATCGCTTTTTGGAAAATTTTCAAACACGGTTTTGAAGGCTTCCCGCGCTTTATCCCAGTTCTCATCCTTTAAATTCTGTTGCCCGATTCCGTAAAGTTTTTCGTCACTGATTTTTTTTGGGTCCAGTCCCGGATTCTTCCCGCCGCAGCCGGCCGCAATCCAGAGCAAACACATCATCCATATGATCCGCGTATTGCTTTTCATGTCAATCCACTTGGTGAGCCAATCCTTTTTCATACAGATCTTTGAGCCACATGTATTGTGCTGTCAAGCCTTCTCGAAGCGAAGTCCGCGGTACATATTCAAAATCTCTTGCAGCCGCTTCGGTAGAGGCAAACGTGTGTCTCATGTCCCCTTTTTGTTTTTCCGCATACACAACACGCGGAACGATGCCGGTGACTTCACCAATCATTTTCAGCACGTCATGGACACTGATCCGGTGGCCGCCGCCCAGGTTATAACACTTTCCTGCTTCTCCTTGTTGGGAAGATTGAATCGTGCCCTCCACAATATCTTGGACAAACGTAAAATCGCGTGTCTGGTTGCCGTCTTCAAAGATCGTGATCGGCCGATCCTGAAGCAAGGCGAGGAAAAATCTATAAAACGCCATATCCGGCCGCTGTCTGGGACCAAAGACGGTAAAATACCGAAGCGACACGCAGGGAACTCCAAAATTCTTCCAGTATAAATAACAAAGGCTTTCGGCGGCCAGTTTCGTAACTCCATAAGGAGAGACAGGCTTGAGCAACGATTCTTCCCGCATGGGGATGTCCGCAATATCTCCGTACACAGACGAAGTGGAAGCATACACAAATCTCCGGAGTCCGCTTTGTTTAGACTCCTCAAGCATGAGTTGGGTCGCCTCAATATTGTTTTTTGTGTAAACCAGGAAATTCTTGCTCCAACTGGCCCGCACGCCCGCCTGAGCCGCAAGATGGAAAATGGTTCCGGCGCCTTCCAGCAATTGGGGCCACCGAACATCGAGGAGGTTCTGTTCCAGAAAATGAAACCGCTCTGAGCTACGAAGCCTTTCCAGATTGCTTTCTTTGATTCTTCGCGGATAGTAATCCAGAAAGCAGTCGATTCCAGTTACCTCATGGCCCTTCTCAATCAATGCTTCGCAAAGATGGGAGCCGATAAACCCCGCCGCGCCGGTAACGATCATTTTCATTTGGGACCGCCCAATGCTTCGCGATACACAACCGGAATCCTGCAGGGATTTCCCCGCGGGTCTACAGGAACATGCACTGTAAATCCTTCCGCAATCTTGATGGCATTCTGTTTGCGTACGACATCATACACGAACTTGATCTTCAATCTGGAAAGCATTTCCAGGCCGGTGATGATTTCCAGCTCATCATCATATTTTGCAGGAATGAGATATCGGCAATAACATTCTGTGACCGGCATGTAAACGTGATCTTCTTCCATCTTTTTGTATGTGAATCCCAGGTTTCGAAAATAATCGGTTCGTCCAATTTCGAAATAAATCAGGAAATTACTGTGATAGACGACTCCCATATTGTCGGTTTCGGCGTAGCGGACGCGCACGGTGGAGACGCTTTTCAAACGATGTAGAACTCCCGGATCACCTGCTGCATTTGACGGACCGCTTCGGCCGGATTCGCGGTGCTAAAAATGGAAGAGCCGGCAACAAACCAATCGCATCCGGCCGAAAGCGCGTCCCGCAGATTGCCCGGACCGATCCCGCCATCCACTTCAATCGCAAAAGAAAGACCGTTCTTTTCGCGGAGTGCGCGCAGTTTTTCAATCTTGCGCAGCGCGTGCGGCAAGAATTTCTGACCTCCAAATCCCGGATTCACGCTCATCAACAAGACATAATCCAGATCCGTTAAACAATCTTCCAGCCACTCTACCGGACTTGCCGGATTCAGAACCACTCCCGCCTGACAGGACTGCGAATGAATGAGCTGTAGTGTGCGGTTCAAATGCGCGCACGCTTCGAAGTGAACTGAGATCAGATTGGCGCCCGCTTTGACAAACGCTCCAATATACTGGTCCGCATTCTCGATCATCAAGTGGACGTCAAACGGCAATTTGGTGGCGGAGCGGATCCACTCGACGACAACCGGACCGATCGTCATGTTGGGCACAAAGTGGCCATCCATGATGTCCACGTGAATCATGTCCGCGCCGCCCGCATCCACAGTCTTGATCTGCTCGGCCAATCGTCCGAAATCCGCCGAAAGAATCGAAGGTGCTATTCGTTTTTCCATATCAAAAATTATTTGATCTTTTCACTTGCTGTAGTATAACCCGATGAGGGTATCTGTGCTGACTTTATAACCGGCCGGGGGAGTCTGCTTTACAACAGTCCCGGGTTCGATCCCGTGATATTCTACCGCCTGGGTCAGCCCCACCCGCAGTCCGGCCGAACGGAAGTAATTTTCCACAAACGATACCTGTTTCCCGATCACATCCGGCATCACGTAGATTCCCACACCGGCGATACTATTGTTAACCAACAGGTTCACTGTCCGGTTGTCGGTCAGTACTGTCCCCGGGATCGGATATTGCGCCAGGATCTGGTCGGATGAGGCTTCCGGGGAAGCGACGTAAATGATTTTTCCCTGCTGCAGCCCTTGCTGTTCCAGCGTCATGGTGGCGACGCGTGTTGTTTGTCCGGTCAATTCAGGAACGATCGCCTTTTCCGGACCGAGGCTGATGTAAACTTCGATGCTGCGTCCCTGTTTGATCTTCGTATTCGCTTCCTGTTTTTGGGCCACAATTTTATCTGCCGGCACCCGATCGCTGTATCGCTTTTGCGGGAGGATCTTCAACTGCAGTCCCGCCTGGTCCAGGACGCGGATTGCTTGAACCGGGTCCTGTCCGGTCAAATCCGGGACTGCGACCTCATCTCCCGATGTAAAGAAACGGAGCGTCACAAATGTGCTGAGCGCCCCCACTACCATCAACGAAAACACCAGCAGCGAATATTTGATGAGTGCAAAGAAAAAGCCCCGAAAACTCATGCCGAATATTTACTCAGAAATTCTCTGATGCGCCCGCACCCCTTTTGCAGATTTTCCATCGAATTGGCATACGAAAGACGCAGATGTCCTTCCATACCAAAAGCGGATCCGGGTACCGTTGCCACATGACATTCTTCCAGCAACAGTTTGCAAAAAGCGATCGAGTCCGGCACACCGCCGCCCAGATAGTGGGAGATATCCGGAAACACATAGAATGCTCCCTGCGGTTCGTTGCATCGCAGTCCCGGCATGGAAGAAAGCGCCTCCGCAATATACTTGCGGCGCCTGGCGTATTCAGCATACATGACGTCTACGGAGCTCTGATCCCCTTCCATCGCTTCGATTCCCGCCATCTGGCTGACCGAAGATGGATTGGAAGTTGTGTGGCTCTGCAGTTTATCGCAGGCGGAAATGATCTCGGCCGGGCCGATCGCGTATCCAAGTCTCCATCCGGTCATCGCATAGGTCTTGGAAAATGTATTTACGATAAACGTCAGGTCGCGTCCGTTCGGAAAAAAATGTGCCGGCGTCACATGCTCGTAAGGAGGAAAAACAAAACAGTCATAACATTCATCAAAGACGATGTGGATGTTCCTTTGGGCGCAGAGATCCACAATTGCGCCCATCGTTTCGCGCGGGACCACCGCCCCCGACGGGTTGTTGGGACTGTTCAAGATTAAAACACGGGTCCGGGAAGTAATCTTTCTTTCGATCTCTTCTGTGCGGATCAGGAAGTGCTCTTCCATGCGTGTAGGCACATACACCGGTAAACCGCCCGCGAGCCGGGCCTGATCCGGAAACGTTACCCAGTAGGGCTCCGGAATCAACACTTCGTCCCCTCCCTGGATCAGACACAGCATTAGATTGAACAGGGCCTGTTTCGCCCCGTTACACAGGATCACTTCATCCGAACGGAATCCATGCCCGTATTTTCGCTGGTACCGCGCGGCAACTGCCTCTCTCAGTTTTTTCAGACCTGCGGAAGGAGTGTATTTTGTGATGTTTTTCTGGATCGCCTCGATCCCTTTTGCTTTGACATTTTCCGGTGTTGGAAAATCCGGCTCGCCCGCGCTGAAATCGATCACATCGATTCCGGCAGCCCGCATCGCAGCAGCTTTGGAGCTCACCGCGATGGTCGGAGATTCGGTAATCCTCCCGATTCGATCAGTCAGTTTCATTTTCTGGTTCCCCGGGGCCCTCCGTGCCCGCCTTTTCGTATGCGTGGCGCAAATTTCTGCATGACTTTCTTTTCCACTTGCGGCGGCACCAGACCTTGAATCGCTCCACCGAGAGAAGCGATCTCTTTTACAAGCCGTGAGCTCACATAAGTGTATTGCTCGGCCGGCACGAGAAAAATTGTTTCAATTTGCGGTTCCAGTCTGCGGTTCATCAGCGCCATCTGAAACTCATAATCAAAATCAGTGACCGCTCTGAGTCCGCGCAAAATCATCCGGGCTCCCTTTTTTCGGGCATATTCCACAAGAAGTCCGTCAAACTGGTCGATCTGTATCCTGGGGTTCCGTGGGACAACAGATTGAATCAAGCGCATCCTTTCTTGAACCGAAAACAGCGCCTTTTTTTCCGGATTGATCAGAATAGCGATCACCAGATCATCCGCAAATTCCAGTGCGCGATGGACAATATCAAGGTGTCCGTTTGTAATCGGATCAAAGGAGCCCGGATACACCGCAATCTTCTTCATATTTCCGGTGTCATTGTACCATGTGCGTCTATCGCGTCGTCGGGTCTATCGCGTCTATCGCGCGACGGCGCAATGACGCGACGACGCAATTCCTCTTGCTTGCTCCTGACCTATTTGCTATAGTTGGGAATCCCGCGCGCGTCCTCTATGAAGTATCTGATTATTAGCGATTTGCACTCAAATTTGGAAGCGCTTTCCGCAGTACTTGCGAGCGTCAAGCGAAAGCGATTTGATCGCGTTCTGGTTCTCGGCGATCTCGTCGGTTACGGCGCCAATCCGAACCAGGTAGTAGACATCGTCCGGCGAACAAAACAGGCCGTAGTGATCCGCGGCAACCATGACAAAGTGGCATGTGGACTGGAAAACGGTGAAAACTTCAATCGCGCGGCCCAGGCATCGGCGCAATGGACGCAAAAAAAACTGACCACAGAAAACCGCTCGTACCTGTCCCATCTACCGCAAGGCCCCGCGCTTGTAGATAACCTCATCCTGATTTCGCACGGAACCCCGATTGATGAAGATGCTTACATCTTCAGCGATTACGATGCGTTTGAAGTATTTCAGATGCTCGATTTTCAAATCTGTTTTTTTGGTCACACTCATCTGCCCGTTGTCTACGCAGTCAGCAACCAGAGATTGTACACGTTCCGTCCGGACGGAGAGCGTGTAAAAATCGCCCTCATGAACGGCTTTAAATATATGGTGAATCCCGGTTCCGTCGGACAGCCGCGGGACAAGAATCCTCTCGCGAGCTTTGCCATGTTTGATTCTGAAAGCAGGACCGTCACATTCAAACGAGTCGAGTATTCCATCCCGAAAACGCAGGACAAGATCCTGAAAGCGGGACTGCCTCAATCCCTGGCCAACCGTCTGGCCATCGGCGTGTAAGATAACCACAGAGGCACGAAGGCACGGAGAGATATAAAATTAATAGTACTCGGTGTCTCTGTGCCTCCGTGGTTTCCTGATGAAGACGAGTAGTTGCGATTACATTGTTGTGGGTTCGGGCATTGCCGGTTTGCGCGCCGCGATTGAGCTGGTCAGGAGCGGTTCTGTCCGCGTATTTTGCAAGGGGGAGCCTTCGCAAAGCAACACCCGGTGGGCGCAGGGAGGCATTGCCGCTGCGATGCAGGAAGGGGATACGGTCGAGTTCCATTTGCAAGACACACTGAATGCGGGAGACGGACTGTGCTACGAACCGGCAGTCCGCGTTTTGGTGGAAGACGGCCCCGCGCGCATCGAAGAGCTCGTGGATTGGGGCGCGCAGTTTGATTCCGTCAACGGCAAGTTTGTCTTTGGGCGCGAAGGAGCGCATTCACGAAACCGTATCCTTCATGCAGGCGATGCCACGGGCAAAGAGATCGTCCGCGCTCTGCTCAACTGGGTGGAGCAGACACGCGGAATCGAAATCGTTTCGCATGCGCCCGCGATTGACGTCATTGTGCAGGACAACCATTGTCTTGGCATTCTTGCAATGGATGAGCAGACAGGCGAAACAAGCTCGTGCTTTGCCCGCGCCGTGCTTCTTGCTACCGGAGGCGCCGGACAAATCTTCAGCCACACAACAAATCCTGAGGTCGCTACCGCCGATGGCGCTGCTATGGCCTACCGGGCCGGCTGCGAAATGATGGATCTGGAATTTTTCCAGTTTCATCCGACCGCGTTTCATTTTGCGGACGCGCCCCGCTTCCTCCTCACCGAAGCTCTGCGCGGCGAAGGCGCAACACTCAGAAATATGCATGGCAAAGCCTTCATGAAACAGGTTCATCCGCTGGGCGATCTCGCCCCGCGTGATGTGGTCAGCCGCGCCATCATCAGCGAGATCAAAGAATCAAAAAGCTCATGGGTGTACCTGGATGCAACTTCGATCGCGCGAAAAAAACTGCGCGCGCGTTTTCCCAACATCTATCAGTTTCTGGAATCGTATGACCTCGATCTGGCCGCGGACCTGATTCCCATCAGTCCCAGTGCACACTACTGGATGGGGGGAGTTCGCACCGGACTCGATGCGCAGACATCCCTTCCCGGTTTGTTTGCGGCGGGTGAAGTGGCTTGCACCGGCGTGCACGGGGCCAACCGACTGGCCAGCAATTCGCTGCTCGAAGGACTCGTCTTCGGCGCCCGCGCCGGCGTTGCGATGAAGGATTTCTCGCAAAGACGCCAAGATCACGAAGGTCGCGAAGAGGAAAATAATAATTCTTTGCGCACTCTGCGCCTTTGCGAGAAACCTCCTCAGGATCTGCGCCTGCAACTGCAGGAATCCAATTGGCAGCATCTCGGCTTGATTCGCAACCGCGCCGGTATCGAGGAAGCGATCCGCTTTGCTGAAAGCATGCCTCCGTTTGATCCGCGCAGTCTTCCGGAGCTGGAATTGCGAAATTTGTTGGATTGCTCTACATTAATTGGTTCATTTGCCCGGAAACGCGAAGAAAGCCGCGGTTCTCATTTTCGCGAAGATTTCCCCGCAAAGAATCCGGAATGGACCGGACATCACACGGTCCTTCGCAACAGTACCATCGAAATCGTAGGATTAACCACGGAGAACACGGAAGACACAGAGCAGAAGAAATCATAGGAAATACTGCGCAGATCAGGGAACAATTGGAAAATAAATTACTCCGTGCGTTCCGTGCCCTCCGTGGTAAAAATAGGAGTTAGCATGCTGGAACTTATACGACGTCAAAATATCGGGATCAAAGTCATCCTGGGTCTGGTCGTTCTGTCGTTTATCATCTTTTATGCCGGTAGCTTTTCCGGAGTGAGCCGCAATGACCCTTCGCGAAGCATGGGCGCTGTGGGAAAGGAACAAATCGGGATCGTGGAGTATCAGAACATGCTGCAGATGATCCAACAGCAGAACTCGCAGTTTACAAAGGGAGAGCTCAGCCCGCAGATGGTGAGTTTTTTCCGGCAGCAAGCGATCAATACGCTGGTGGACCGTAAATTGATTCTGCTGGAAGCGACGAAAGCGGGTGTCAGATCATCAAAAGAAGAGATTCGGCGCGCCATCCTGGAGTCTCCTTATTTTTCGAATAACGGCAATTTCGTCGGAATCGACGAGTACGAAGCGCGGGTGGATCAATTCTTTCACACCGATGTGGAAGGATTCGAAAAGATGGTTTCCGAAGATCTGATCATCGGGAAATACAACAATCTGTTGACTTCCGGTATCCTGGTGAGCGATTCGGAAATTGAAGACTATTACCGGAAGAATAACCTCACTGCCAAAATCGACTATGTTCCATTTGAGAATGTTTCTGCGGACGAAGTCCAGGTGACTCCGGAAGAAGCGCGCACGTATTACGATTCGCACAAACAGGAATTTCAGAGCGGTGAGCTGCGGAAGGCGCAATACCTGTGGATTTCCCATGATTCGGAAAAGAACCGGATGCAGATTCCCGAACAGAAGCTTCTGGAGTATTACAACACCAACAAGGCGAAGTACTCGCGGCCGGAGCAGGTGCATGCGCGTCATATCCTGCTGAAAACTGAAGGGAAGGACGATGCGGCCGTCCGGGCTCAAGCGGAAGATCTCGTGAAACAGTTGCGTGCAGGCGCCAATTTTGAAGATCTGGCCAGGAAGTACTCGGAAGACGAAGGCTCTGCTCCCAACGGCGGCGATCTCGGTCTGTTCGGACGCGGCCGGATGGTCCCTGAATTCGAGCAAGCCGCGTTCTCGCTCCCCATCAACCAGATCAGCGATCCGGTCAAAACGCAGTACGGATATCACATCTTGCAGGTGACCGAAAAACAGGCTCCCTACCAGATGGAGTTTGCGCTGGTCAAGGATCAGATCTACCGCGAGATCGCGCTGCCGGAATCCATGAAGAATGCGCAGGAGCAGGCGAAACGGATTCACGACGAAATTACAAAAAACAAGAAATCGATGTCGGAAATTTCCCGCTTGCAGCTCGTGGAGCTGAAGACTACCGATTTTTTTGCGGTCAATGAGGACATCCGCAGTTTGAGTCCCGCGTTTCGCGAATCTGCATTTGCGTTAAAGAAGAAAGGGGACATCAGTGAGCCGGTGCAGGTGTTCCAGGATTACGCGATTGTACAGTTGCAGGACACAAAGCCTTCGGAGGTCCCGGCGTTTGAAAAGGTGGAAACAAAGGCCACCGCGAAACTCCGGCAGTCCAAACGGGAAGAGCTGACGCGCACAAAGGCGCAGGCCTTTTACGATTCCATTGCTGCCGGCGATCTGAAAGCGGCTGCCGAAAAAGCGAAGCTCACTTTGAAGTCCAGCGAAGAGTTTACTTCTGCCGGATCGATCAGCGATCTGGGCGCTGCTTCGGAAGTCACCGAGAAAGCGTTTACGTTGAATATCGGCGAAATCAGCAAACCGGTAAAAATATCCACCGGATTTGTCGTGTTTCAACTCAAAGAAAAAAAGACGTTTGATCCGGCTGATTTCGCAAGCAAGAAGGACGGAATCCGTCAACAAGTCGCGTCG
The DNA here is from genome assembly GCA_964504105.1 of uncultured Acidobacteriota bacterium. Lineage (GTDB taxonomy): Bacteria > Acidobacteriota > HRBIN11 > JAKEFK01 > JAKEFK01 > CAZDDB01. The sequence continues at coordinate 250 of CAZDDB010000005.1, read as the reverse complement.
GAAAAACAAAACGAATTCATGCAATCGTACCGTTCCATGCTTCGCAAGAAATACGAGAAGGAGATCTGGATCAACCAGGAAGCAATCTCCCCCAAAGAAGCATAATGATATAATACTCACCACAAAGGCACAGAGCTCGCAGAGAAAAATCCTAATCCTGTCTCTGCGTTCTCCGCGTCTCTGCGGTGAATTCTTGGGGCTGTGGCGCAGTTGGGAGCGCGTCTGAATGGCATTCAGAAGGTCAGGGGTT
>CAZDDB010000004.1:7474-37702 GCA_964504105.1 uncultured Acidobacteriota bacterium | reverse complement strand
TTTACGCGACTTCAGGCGGTCAGCCAAATGACCTTGGCATCCTGGACGGTGCACCACTGCGGGACGTACGCCTCGATGGAGAAAGGTTGCTGCACATTGTTTCTTCACCTTTGAAAAATCGTTGCGTTGAAGGCGTAATTGATTGGCAGCGCCGGTTTGATCACATGCAGCAACACACTGGACAGCACATTCTGTCTGCTGCTTTCTTCCGGCTCTTCCAGGCGGAAACATCCTCCTTTCATCTGGGGGAAGAATATTGCAGCATTGAATTGGATCAACCCCATCTGAGGGAATCCCAGATCCGCGATGCCGAAGAGCTCGCGAACAAAGTGATCCTGTCGGCAACCGCGGTGGACTCATTCTTCGTAGATCCTGACAAAGCAAAAGAATACCCGCTCCGGAAGCAGTCCGACCTCAGGGAAGCCTTGCGTCTGATCCGCATCGGAGACTTTGATCTGTCTCCCTGCAGCGGAACACATGTGAGAAATACAGGCGAAGTCGGGATGGTGTTGATCCACGGTTTCGAAAAATTGCCCCAGACACTCAAGATCCTGTTTCTTTGCGGAACCCGTGTGCGCCGGCAATACGGCAAAGACCTGGCTATTTTGAAAAAGCTTTCGAAAAGTCTGACCACCTCTTTTGAGCTCCTTCCTGAATCCGTTGATAAGCTCCAATCTCAGATCAAGAGTCTGAGAAGAGAATGCAATCAGTTGATGGAAGAACAACTGAAAAGAGAGGCTCAGGAGCTCGCCAACACCGGATTTCCCGTTGTCATGGTTGGACTAAGACCGTACAGTGAGTTGCGGGTTCTCGCACAAAACCTGTCAAAATCCCCGGGAGCGGTCGGTGCCTTCGCAAGTTCATCGGATCATCGTGCAGTATTCTTCAAGAATCCCGCTGTGAGCACGGATCTGAAAGCGCTCTTCCAAAAATTTCAAACCGCGACTTCAGCAAAAGGCGGTGGAGCTCCGCACTTCATAGAGGCTGGGGGTTTCCATGTGAATGCAGGGACAGAAGCTCTGCTACGTCAACTGCTGGTATAATATCAAATATCAAAAATCAAATAAACATTAGGAAATAAGCAAAGAACCTCCTACGTGTCTATTCACCGTAGCGTTTTTTTTCTGATTTACTTATTTTTATTTGATATTTGATTTTTGATATTTGATATTTCTATGGGTGGAAGCAATCCGTATATCCAGGCAGTCGATATCGTCCTGCCGAAGACAAAGTACAAGATCCGTTTTGAACCGGAAGATCCGTCCGTTGGGGAACCGGTGACAGTGGAAGTGGATCCCGAAAAGATTCCTTACGGCGAAACGGGACAGCCCGGGAGCATTCTCAGCATTGCTCTTGAAAACGGTATCGAGATCGAGCATTCCTGCGGAGGTGTGTGCGCGTGTTCGACGTGTCACGTATTCGTTAAAGAAAGTCTGGAGACCTGTAACGAAGCAACAGATGATGAAGAGGATCAGCTCGAAGAAGCTCGAGGTCTGACCATGCATTCAAGACTTTCGTGTCAGACCGTGCCAAACGGTACAAAAGACGTCCGCGTTGTGATTCCTGCCTGGAACGTCAATATGGTCAAAGAAAGCCACTGAATCCTTTTGTAGCGCCGGCGAGACTGTCCCAAAACGCAAGAAAAGCGTGCTTCTTAGCTGGAGCGCGGGCATCTTGCCCGCCGGGTCTCGAGAACAGCTCGAAATCTGCGGACTGGAAGTCCGCGCTCCCGCTGCGTTTTGGGACAGTCTCGGGCGTCGTTATTTCACTCGTACGGAAAGGATTCGATCTCCAATTTCTGTGAGGTCTACAACTTCCATTCCGGAAATCACTTCACCGAAGATTGTGTAATTGCCGTCCAGATGCGGCTGCCGCGAAATGGTAATGAAGAACTGTGATCCGCCGGTGTCTTTTCCTGCAATCGGCATTCCCACCATTCCACGGTTGTAGGTCAGATGGTTCATCTGATCATGCACAATTTCTCCCGCACCGCCCCAACCGTCTCCGCGCGGATCGCCGCCCTGGATCACAAAATTTGGAACAACGCGATGGATACGTAGACCGTCATAAAATCCCCGCTCCGCAAGTTTCTGAAGGTTCCGGGCGTGGAGCGGAGCTTCGCTTCCGTGCAGGCGGATCAGGACGGTTCCTTTCTCCAGTTTCATTTCGGCGATTCGATCTCCAGCCGGTTGGCCAAAGTCCGCCGGATACTCGGCAGCAACTTTCATGCTTACTTTGTCGGTGCGATACAGGAAGTCTTCCGGGTCTTTGATCTTGCCATCCCAGTAAAGTTGTGAGCCAACCATTTTCTTGATTCCGTCGATTGCGTGACGGCGGATCGTAAATTCAGGATCTAGAAGTGCATTCTTGTAAATTTCAAGCGCCTCCGATGTGTTGTAGTCAGACAGTACATCCAGGACTGCGCCACGGCCTTCGATTTCGGTAGCTTCCGGGGAGATGCGGTATGTTTCCAGTAACAGCGGCAGGTATTTCCTCTCTTTTGTCTTGCCTAGAGCGTCAGCCGCTGTTGCCCGCACGGCAAAGTCCTTGCTTTGCAACAGCGGGACAAACAGATCGGCCGTTTCCGGCATAAAGCCTGCGAGTGAATCGAATGCTGCAAGGCGCACAGCATTGTCTGAATCCGCTCCGAGTATTTTCAGTACCGGGATAGCCTGTTCCGATTTCAATCGACCGAGTGCCTGCGCAGCATGCCACCGGATCAGCCAGGAGCGATCGCCGGATGCAGTTTGAATCGCTGCGAATGCTTCCTCCTTCTTGATTCCGGCAAGCGCCTGCAATGCCGCTCCCCGAACAGTTGGATTTGATTCTTTCAGGAATGGTTCCAACCTTTCCGGGCAACCAAGCGCTCCGAGAGAATCGATCGCTTTTCCTTTTGTCAAAACGGTCATGGAATCCAGCCGTTTTTCAATCGTTTCACACGAAGATTTGTCCCCATTCGCGGCAAGCACATCCAGGGCGTTTTGCCGGACGCGCAGATCGCGATGCTGAAGCAAGCGATCTGCTTCTTCCGCGGTGAGCGGCTTCTTCATCGTCCAGAGTGCCTTGAGAGCAAACAGAAGTGAGGACGGATCGCCGGTAGAAGGACTGCTTGCCGGATTTGCGATTACCTGATGCAAAACCGGAAGCGAGCGTTCATCGGCCAAACGATAGAGCGCATATACATAGCTCCATTGTGCCTGATCTGCAGTAAAAGCTTTCCGGATCAGCGCATCGACGCTTCCTTTGTCTTTGATCAAGGCCAGAGAAAGAGCTGCCTGCTCGCGCAGAACCTGATCCGGATTATCAAGAAAAGACAACAGAGAAGAAGTCGATTCCAGTCCTCCGATTCTGCCCACGGCTTCGATCGCGAGGCGCCGGACTCCCGAGTCAGGATCTTTCAGCATTTCAAGCGCGATCGATAATCCTTCTTTCGAGCGAATCTGTCCCAGCGCAAACGCAACTTCCTTTCGAACGTTAACGCTGCCGTCGTTTACGCAAGATCCCAGCAGAGAGAGCACGGACCTGTTGCCGATGCGGGCCGCAGCCAGGATCGCTCTGGCGCGAAGATCCGCGTCTTCCGAACTAAAGAACTGAGTCAGATGAATGTCCGGTTCCGCTTCCAACAACCTTTCATTCTCCAGGATTGCAATGATGCGGTACGGCTCGGAAGAATGCGCCGGCACAACTTGTAAGAATAGCCAGATCGCCAATCCAAAACCCTTCATCGCATCTGCTCCAGATGATCAAGTGACGACCGGACAACAGTCTGTTCGGCTCGCGACAAAATCTGATTTCCAAAACGCGCTCTGTAGAAAAGATCTGTAATTTCCAGGATATTCCGACCATATTCGGGCGAGACCTTTTCCTTCAACTGAGCGGCAAATTCGCCCGGCGTAACATCCGGAGATCTGGTGAATCCTTTCTTTTCCAGCAGAAGCAGCATTTCCCGGTAGAAGAGAATCGGAGTTCGGCTGACTTCTTGTTTTCTGCGCCTGCGCAAGTAGAGACGGAGGGAGAGCAGAGCGAGCGCCATCAGCACGAAAGAGATTCCAAATATGAATCGATTGCGCTGCCAGGCAAGTTTCACTTCGTTTATCCAGTTGGAAGCGTTCCCGGCAGTTTGTCTGGCCGTTGTCTTGATCTGTTGATATTTATCGCGTGCGGCGGAAAGCGCATCCAACTGGTCCTGACCGGAAAAGATCAGGATGTAGCGGTCCCAGAAAAAACTAATCGAATCGAGGATTTTGCGGAAGTTTAGCGAACTCCAGATGGAAGGCGATGCGGCGGCAGCAATCCGCAGAGAAGGATCAAAGGGGACCCACACACCGTTGAAGTAGACCTCAACCCATGAATGAGCATCCGTTTGCCGTACAAGATAGAAATCTCCTATATCGTTGAACTCCCCTTCCAGGAAGCCGTTTACGATGCGCGCAGGGATTCCAAGATGGCGTAAAAGAAGAACCATGCTCGTCGCAAAATACTCACAGTGACCTGCTTTCTTCTGAAAAAGGAATACAGAAACGGGATCTTCTGCGTCCACAGGCAAATCGCGTGTCGAGTACGTGTAATTTGTTTCCAGATACTTCTGGATTGCCATCACCCGGTCCACTGTAGTGGACGCGCCGCCGCTTGCAGACCACGCAAGACGGTTCATTTCAGAAGAGTTTCCGGGAAGTTGCAGGTAATATCGTTTGATGTTCTCCGGGATCCGGGTGCGTGCGGTCCGAAGCTCACTGACAGGCCAGGTTTGGAATCTGCTGTAGACTTCGTAGCTTTCCGGACGGTTCATTCCTGTTAGAGTTCCGTTGTCGTCTCGTGTGATTCCGCGAAAGCTGCCGTGAATTCTGACGATCTTTCCCGCGCCAAAGACAACGCGTGTATCCAGAGGGGCCAGAAAAAACTCCTGCTTTACAAGGGAAGCCTCATCCCCGGAATCATTGCCGTTGTAGAAGTTATCGAAGGCATCCGCGTTCAGGAATCGGGTTCCCGGATTCCGGGTGCTCCAGGAACGGCCATTGTAATCATCAAAGGAAATTCCCCGCCAGTAGAGCCTTCCTGCGGGCAGAGGTTCTGTGCCGGTGACTCGCACGCGCATCACAACATCCTTGTTCTCTTCGATTTGTGCAACTTCTCCAAGACTTACGGTCTGGGAGAACCCGGTAACATGTTGTGTTTTTCCCGAAGAGAAGCTGCTAAGGTATCCCAACTGAATGCGCGGAAGAACAAAGAAAATTCCCATCGCAATCAGGAATGCGGCGATCGATGCCGCCAGAACTGATCCCCAATAGAACGGATGGAACAATGAGAAGGGAAACGGTTCCGAAGTTTCCGCCGTTTTCCATTCTTTCAGCAGAGTGAGCGACGCAATGTTCCAGACCAGAAGCGTAATGTAAATCAAAATCATATAAAACATTTCGATTTCTACGCTAAGAGAGGACGCGGCCAGGATGCTCAGGAAGGTCAGCAGGTATAGTTGATAGTAGTCGGGAGTACTCTGCAGATTGAAGATTTTGTTGATGAGGATGAAAATAAACAGATGAACCAGAGCTGGAGCGAGGCTTCCTGAAATGCGAAAGAGATCAAAGAAAAAGAAGAAAAGGTACAGGAAGGAGACGATTTCCCACCAGTTTCCGCGCGCCGGCTTGCTGCCGGTAAACCATGCTGTCACGGCGGCTCCCAACAGGAGAATGGAAGAGAAAAACAATTTTTGTGTGAGTAAGAAGGCGACGCCGCTTGCAAAAACAAGGAGAAATGCGCCCAAACGGACGGCACGTTCCGGGGCCACGGGTGTTAGCGCGATCGTTTTTCCAAACACTATCCCGCTGCTCCGATCTTGATTTGAGCGCCGGAAGGCGCATCGCGAAGCAAATGAGCCCAGTCTTCCAAAAAAAGGAGCCGCTTCAAAGGCCATTGCAGGGAAAGCTTTGGAGGAACCCGAGAAGAGCGGAGTTCGAGCACGATCGCGTCCGGGTTGGAAGGAGTCTGCAGACGGTATCCCGGTTGCGGTGGTCCGGTCTGTAAATCAGCCAGATAATCCAATAAGGGCAAAATCGAAGTGCCGGATGCGGAGAGATCAAACGACCGGCCGGCGAATAGAATCTTGGCTGTGATTCCTTTTTCTAAAAATAGGAAGGCGAGCGACGCAAGGAAGCTCACACCTTTATCCAGGATTTGTTCACTTTCACTGTCTGAAGATTCCGGATAACAATCGAAATAGATCGACAGATCGCGCCCGCTCTCTCTCTGGAATTCTTTCACCTGCAATTTTTCTAATTTGGCCGAAGCTTTCCAGTGAATCCGTTTGCTGGAATCGAATGGGCCGTAGTCCCGCAGGTACAGAAGCTGTTGGCTGTCCCCGCGATAGGGGGATTCCATGAGTACTCCGTCGGTAACACGCGCAAGAATCTCCTCCGGAAGGTGATAGATACCCGGGTAGACACGCACTTCCTGGGTGAGAAAGTAGCGTTGGATCTTGATAAAAAAAGAAAAAGGCAAACGTGTCCGAAGTTCCATCTCCGTTAATTGAAACCGGCCACGGCGGGGAAACCACGCCGGGGCAAATCCAGTTACTTTGCTGCGGGCCGGAACAAAAAAGAAAGAGCGTCGGATCGAAGGAAACGCCCTGCTTACAGACAGCACAATGCCGATGGAAGGGATCCGTTTCTTACTATTTTCGATTTCAACAGAACAAAAGCTCTGGACTCCGGCAAAGATGTGCTCCGGAAAATCGATTCGCGGTTTCAAACCCCGCAACATGCGGCGGCTCAAGATTCCGGAAACAACAATCAGTCCCAACATCAGCGAGAAAATGAGATAGAGAACATTGTTGCCGGTGTTTACCGCCGCAGCTCCAATGGCCAGAGATAGAAGGAGGAAGATCAGCCCTTCCCGTGTAAACTCTACTACGATGGCAAGACGGGGGAAGCGGATTCTTAAAGGAAAATTCATAAGGCTGGAAAGTTCAAAGGTTCTCTTGAACTTCTTACAAAATCCTTACTTCCAGATCTTTTGTCGCCTTCAGATACCGGATCTGGATTCTGTACGAAACTCCTTCCTGAAATTTTACAGGTGTTGCTTTGGAAAGCTGGCCATCCGGTGAATTCACTTGAATCTTTAAGTTCGCCTCGCCGGCCTGAATTTGCAACGTCTTTTCCCAGTTCCCCTCGTACGTCTTGATCACCAGGAACTTCTTTTTTTCTTGCCCCTCCAGTTGTGATTGTGTAATCAACTGGTCTCCCAGATAAATCAGGATTGACCCGGAAGGGAAGTTGTGTTGCATCGAAAAAGTAACTGCAACAGTTGGCGCCGGGGCGACCAGGGGCGGCGGGCCGGGAGACGGGACGATCACTTTGGACGGAGTCTTCGATGGAGTGATCTGTTTCTTTGGAGGTTCCGGAGCCGGCGGAGCGGGAACGGTCTCTTGGTTTTTTTCAGGCGTTTGTGGCGGTGAAATAATTAGCTGAATGTCAGCCCTGAGCTTGTTGGCCTCCTTGTTGGCGGGGTCCCTTTCCAGGACTTGATTCAGGGATTCAATCGCCATGTTGTACCGTTCAGTACGCTTTCTCCGCGGACCATTCTCGGCGTTGAGGATATGATTTTTGGCAACCTTCAGCTTGTCCTCGATTTCTTTTTTGTCGATGGAACTGTTTGCGGCAGGGGGAGCAGCGACCGATGGTGGAGAAACAACAGGGTTCGGCGCCGGATCTGCGTGTTTTGGAGACCGAAAGAGATATACTCCTGCAGCAATTGCGCCAAGGAATACAAGCATTCCCGAAAAGAGCACGAGGTTCCGCATGTTCTCTGATGGAAAGAAACGCCATGCCGCAGGTGCACTCTGTTTCTGCTCCATCTGGCGGCCCGGCGGTTCTTTCGAAGCGGCTCCCGGTGGGGGCGGAGCAGCCGCGGTAGTTTCCGTTGCCATCGTGCCGGATGTTGTTGAATTCATCGATTTGATATCTTCAACCAGCTTTTCACCCGAAGCATATCTGTCGGCAGGATCTTTCGCGAGCAGTCGCGCCAGAATCGCGTTGTACGCCTCAGGAATGGAAGGATTGAGCACTTTGGGAGGTTCGGGATCGACATGAGCGATCTTATAAGAAACAGTGTTGAAACTCTCTCCGGAAAACGGACGCTCGCCGGTGAGCATCATGTAGAAGATGACCCCAAGCGAAAACAAGTCCGCCCGTCCATCGATTTGGGACTTGCCCGCGAGTTGTTCCGGAGACATATAATTCGGCGTTCCAATAAACTGACCGCTTTGTGTGAGATCGGAAGCCGCCAACCGCGCGATTCCAAAATCGGTGATCTTTGCCTTCATTCCCGGAAGAATGAGAATGTTAGCCGGTTTGACATCCCGATGGATCACTCCTTCCTGGTGGGCGTAGTGCAGCGCCTCGGCAAGCTGCGCAATGATGTTGTTTATATCGCTTACCGGCAGAAGATTTCCGCTTCGAGTGATTTCCTGAAGAGTCGTCCCTTCCAGAAACTCCATGACGATGAAGGGAACGCCGCTTTCCTTATCTTCGCCAACATCAAAAATCGTAACGATACCCGGATGGTTCAGTTTTCCCGCAGCTTTCGCTTCGCGGAAAAACCGGCTCAAATACAGGTTCTTTTCTTCCTCATTGACTTCGAAGGAGAGATTGATGGCTTTGACGGCGACTTCGCGCTCGATGACGGGGTCGTGCGCTTTGTATACGACACCCATTGCTCCCCGCCCCACTTCACGGATGATATCGTAGCGCCCCAATTTGCTCGGAATTGTGCTCATGATATGATCAACACGGTCAGCGTTGGATGCTGCTTTCTTGGGGTGTGTTGATTATCCCAGATGCACTCGAGGGTGTCAAGCAAGGTATGGTAGGGGCGCAATTTATTGAATCCTTCAAACAGGTATCTGGTGAATGAGGTCACTTTTTCTTCCCGTTTGCTCCATCTTTTGAAACGATGTGAGAATATTGTTGTGTCCACGGGCGCTGGAGTCTCCACCGAGAGCGGTGTTCCGGCATTTCGTGGTCCGGGAGGTCTCTGGAACGACTTCAAACCTGAGGATCTCGCCACACCCGAAGCCTTTGCGCGCGACCCCAGAAAGGTTTGGGAATGGTATGACTGGCGACGCCAATTGCTCAAAGACATCCAACCCGCTGCCGGTCATTCGGCGCTCGTGGAACTGGAATCGATGGCGCCACGCTTCTTTCTGTTTACTCAAAATATCGATGGGCTCCATCAAAAGGCGGGAAGCAAACGAGTGTATGAACTTCATGGAAACATCTGGAACGTGCGTTGCACCAAAGAGAAAAAAGTGTATCTGTTGATAGAGAATCCTTTGAAAGAGCTTCCCCCTCGCTGCCAGTGCGGCGCCTTGCTCCGGCCGGATGTCGTTTGGTTTGGGGAAATGCTTCCTCCCGATGTTGTCCAGCTTGCCTGGGAGGCCGCGCGCCGTTGCGATGCCTTTTTCCTGGTGGGATCTTCAGCGATGGTGCAACCCGCCGCTTCTCTCGCATGGGTAGCCAAAGAAAACGGAGCCATTGTCGTGGAGATCAATCCGGAAACAACGCCTGTTACGGAGATTGCCGATGAAAGTTTTCGTGCCAATAGTGGCGCGGTTCTCCCCCGGCTTGTCAGTGCTCTCAAGAACCAAAGGGAATGTCCATGAAAACGCGAATCATGTATATCGAGGCCCTGTCCGGAGTTTCGGGTGACATGTTGCTGGGAGCGCTTCTGGACCTGGGTGTGCCGGTTGAAGTGATGCACGCCGTTTGGGATCAGCTGGGCTTGGACCACTACGAAGTGGAAGTGTTTGAAACCCGCAAGTGCGGGATGAAGGCCCTCCGCTGCCGGGTGCGGACTCAGGAGAAACTTGGTCCGCGAACGTGGCGGGAATATCGCGCCAGGATCGTGGGATCCAAACTTGGCGTGTCGTTACGTTCGAGTGTGCTCGATCTTTGCAAGAAGTTGTTGGAAATCGAGGCGTTGATTCATGGGTCAACCCTGCAAAAAATCCATCTTCATGAGGCCGGTGGAATTGATTTGCTGATCGATGTCAGCGGAACTCTGGCTGCAATCGAGTTTCTGGGGCCGCTGCAGATCACAGCTTCACCGGTAAATACAGGCAAGGGATTCGTGCGCTTCTCTCACGGCACGCATCCGGTCCCTCCGCCGGCTGTAGCTACATTATTAGAAGGAAAGCCTGTCTTCCAGAACGAAGTGGAAGGGGAACTGACGACCCCCACAGGGGCCCTACTGTTGTCGCATCTGGCCGGATCATTCGGTCCGATGCCGGAGATGACTTTCCGGAAGGCAGGCGTTGGCGCGGGCGAGCGCGAGATTGAAGAACGCCCGAACGTGTTGCGAATCTTTCTGGGAGACTCAGCCGGAGGGGAGGAAGAAATTTATCTGGTAGAAACCAATGTGGATGACAGCAATCCGCAAATCCTTGCGTATTTCATGGAAACGGCCCTGGAGAAGGGAGCCCTCGATGTCTTTTTTACCCCGGTTGTCATGAAGAAGAACCGCCCCGGCGTGCGACTTTCAATGCTGACGCAACGCCTGCTGATGGATGAACTGATTCGGATACTCTTTGCGGAGACAACAGCAATCGGATTGCGCTACTGGAAGGTTGATCGCCGGAAGCTGGACCGGCGGTGGAAAGAAGTACGTGTGGAAAAGCTTCCAGTTCGGATCAAGGAAAGCTATCTGGATGGACAGTTGTACAATTACCAGCCGGAATATGAAGATTGCAGGACTGCGGCCCGAACGCTGGATCTGCCGGTCAAGGAAATTCTGGCCCGTGCCATCCATGCCTACCTCGGGAGATCGGGTTAACCACTTCATCCCTTTGCGGTCTTGGCGTTCTTTGCGGTTTCATCCTTCGTGAGATTTGTGGTTAACTCGATCCACGTGGTGGGCAACGGCGCTTCCAAATGCAGCGGGGCTCCGGTGAGCGGATGTCTGAAATCGAGAGAGAATGCATGAAGCCCGAAGAACTTGGAATCGTGCAGAAAGGCTCTCAGTTTCCGATCCGCGATCCGATTCCAGTTTCCGCCGCCGTATGTTGTATCGCCCACAATCGGATGTCTCTCCGAAGCAAGATGCACGCGGATCTGGTGCGTCCTTCCAGTCAAGAGTTTCACATCGAGTAGCGCGCCGAACGCCAGCTGCAAGAGAACGCGGTACATGGTAACAGCGCTTCTGGAATGTTTGGCGCGCGTGGACATTTTCTTCCTGTTTCCGGGATCACGTCCTAGCCGACTGTCAATCGTGCCTTCCCGATTTGAAAAGGTTCCGTAGGCTAGGGCTCGATAATGTTTTTCTATTTCGCGATTCTTGAACATCGCACTCAGGGCGTAATAGGCGGGATCGGTCCGGGCAACAATCATCAGACCGGATGTTTCCTTATCGAGCCGGTGTACGATTCCCGGGCGAAGAGGATGCCCCACGTTTTTGATTTCGGGTCTTTGAAAGATGAGAGCATTGGCCAGCGTCTCATGGCGCCGTCCTGCGCCCGGATGAGTGACAATCCCGGCTGGTTTGTTGATTGCAAGGAGGGAGCTATCTTCGTACAGAATTTCCAGCGGCTGAGGCCATGGTTCAATGGATTCCGTTTCTGTCCTGATTTCGCGAAGCGCCGTATCGACAGTGTCTCCGGCGCGGAGTTTGTGGCCAGGTCTGGTCCGGTTTCCGTTTACCAGCACATCGCCACGTTCGATCTGTTTCTGGACCACTGTGCGGCTTTCTGCGGCCAGATGACGGACAAGAAAAATGTCCAGTCTGGTTCCGGCTTCGACATTCGAAACAAGGAAGGATTGTTGTTTCATGCAGCGATTCGTTTGGATCGGATGAAGAGAAGAGCGATGCCCGAGGCAAACGCGAACAGACTGATAAACTGCGATGTGGACAGGAGTCCGTTCAACAAGAATCCCCGCGGATCTCCGCGGAAGAATTCAACAGTGAACCGGAGACTGGAGTACAGAATCAGGTAAAGACTTAGCTGCCGGCCTTCAAACCTTCTGTGCTTCCAGCTGTATACCAGAATCAGGAACACTGCAATCATCGGAATGGATTCATATAACTGAGCCGGGTGCAGTGGTATATGCAGTGGAGTTCCCACCTGCTTGGCGGCGTAGTCACTGGTGAATGTCACAGACAGCGGATAGCCCGGAGGCGCCTCCGTTCCCCAGCAGCACCCGGCAAAGAAGCAACCCATTCTGCCAAAGATCTGTCCGAATGCCAGTCCCATCGTAAGCACATCCGCGGTCCGCAAGAAATTCATGTCTCGTTTGCGCACATACCAGACGGTGACCACTACGGCCAGAATCAACCCACCGTAAAATACTCCTCCCACTTGATAGATGCTCAGCAACCGGTGCCAGTCCCGCGAATAATAATCGAAATCTACGACAATCAGCAGAAGCTTGGAGCCGACCAGAGCGGAGATAAAAATGTAGAATACAAGATCCGTAATGTGAGAAACGTTCAGTTTTTCCCGCTTTGCGTAGAATTGTGCGACGCCCAGACCCATCAAAAACGCAAGTGCGAGAAAGAGCCCGTAGGTATGGATGGTAAAGGGGCCGATACTGAAAAGCCTTGGATACAATTCAACGACCCTCGACTTTGGACTTCAATTGAAAACGATTTTCGGTTGTATCCGCTGGCTATTTTCCTGTGTCACTACCTGTGCCAGAGCCAGCAGGACTTTTTCCTGATTGAAGATTCTCACCCATTCCTGGTCGAAGCGTGCATCAATATTGATCGCCGAGCCTTCCAGGATCTTGCGGCCGAGGTCAGGATCAATTACAAATTCAGGCAGATGCGAGAGCATTTTTTCGATGGGAATGAAGCAAGCTGTGAGCTTTTCCATCGGATCATCCGGAGAACAAGTCTGTTCAACGCTAAATTGGCTGAACCGGGTGCGCGTCAACTCGCCAACATGCGCGCCACAGTTAAGAAGTGTACCCAGTTCGCGTGCAATCGAACGCACGTAGGTGCCGCTGCCGCAGTGGATATAAATCATGGCGCTCTCGTTTTCGTAATGAATCAGTTGAATCTCGTGGATCCTCACTTTCTGCAGAGCCAGCTCCGGGCGAATCCCTTTACGTGCGAGTTCATAAGCTTTTTTCCCGCGGACTTTTTTCGCTGAAAAATCCGGTGGTTTCTGATTGTACTCTCCGCGAAAGGAGACCAGTGCCTCGTTGAGCTGAATTTTGCTGAAACGGACTTTCTGGCGTGGACCTTCCTGTTCCCCTTCGCGGTCGTCTGTGGTAGTAAAAAATCCGAAACGAACCTCCGCTATGTAGCACTTATCGGCCCCCATGTAAAAAGGGGCCAATCGCGTGGAGCGTCCAAGGCAAACAGGGAATACACCTGTGGCAAGCGGATCCAGCGTCCCGAGATGGCCTGCTTTTATACCTCCCAGCCGCTGCTTGATCAGTTGCACAACCGTGTGGGAGGTGGCCCCCGCGGGTTTATTGATGAGCAACAATCCATCCCAGGTCATTCTGATGATTCTTCCTTCTTTACTTCTTTCAGAATCTCTTCGATGTGTTGTGAGTATTCGGCTCCCGAGTCAGAATAAAATGCCAGAGTCGGAATATGGCGCAAGTTCAGCTTGCCCAGCTGATGCCGGAAAAACCCTTCCGCTGCTTGCAGTGCCTTTAAACATTCTTCTTTGTGATGCGCGGTCCCGATCACACTGACGTACACACGGGCATGCCGGTAATCAGTGCTCAAAACCACATCGGTGATATTGCAAAGCGCAAGACGAGGATCCTGCATCTTATGAAAAAGAATCAAGGAAAGTTCTTCCTTTAATAGATCGGATAGTCTTTCAACCCGGCGCTTGCTCATGTGTCTCAGAACCACCATACGGGGTGGGTCCATGCCCGCCATAACGAAAATGGCGGCCACGGAGGGCCGCCCTCCAAACAAGTAAAGCTTCAGACGAGCTGGCGGGCGATTTTTTCTACGGTATATGCTTCGATATAGTCGCCCACTTTGACGTCGTTATAGTTTTCCAATCCAACGCCGCATTCAAAGCCTTCGCGTACTTCACTCGTGTCGTCTTTGAATCGCTTCAGCGAACTGATTTTTCCTTCATAAATCACGACATGGTCCCGAACCAGCCGGACAGGGGTGTTCCGCGAGATCCTTCCCGACACCACAAAACTACCGGCAATGGTTCCCACTTTTGGAATTCGGAACGTGTCCCGTACTTCGGCAGAGCCCACAAACACTTCTTTGAGTGTAGGCTTGAGCAACCCTTCGAGAGCGCTTTTGATTTCGGAAACGATATCGTAAATGATCGTATGATTCCGGATATCTACTTTTTCTTTTTCTGCGAGTTCCCGGGCTTTGGGTTCGGGGCGGACGTTATAGCCGATAATGATTGCGTTGGAAGCGGAGGCCAGAAGAACATCGCTCAGAGTGATAGCGCCTGTTCCCGCATGGATAATCCGTATTTTTACTTCTTCGGTGCCCAGTTTAGTGAGCGTGTCTTTTAACACTTCAATGGAACCCTGGACATCCGCCTTGATAATAATGGGTAGTTCCTGGATTTCACCTTGCTGGATCTTACTGAAGAGCTGATCCAGAGAAAGACGGGACGTGGTCTGGGTCATCATCTCTTTGGCTTTCACCTGCCGGAACGCGACAATGCTTCTTGCCTTAAATTCATCTTTGAAAACCTGGAATGAATCTCCTGCTTGCGGAACGCCTTGAAAACCGAGCGCCTCTACGGGCAATCCCGGCGTCGCTTCTTTCATCTTGATGCCGTGGTCATCAAACATCGCGCGGACTTTTCCCATCACTGCGCCTGCTACAAATACGTCTCCGACATGAAGTGTGCCGTTCTGAACAAGGATGGTTGCGAGCGGCCCGCGCGACTTATCCAGTCTTGCTTCCAGGACGGTTCCGGTGGCCAGCCTGGTGGGATTTGCCCTCCGATCGAGGAGATCGGCAACCAGCAAAATCATTTCCAGCAGATTATCGATGTTCGTTCTCTTGCGCGCCGAAATGGCAACACACACGGTGTCTCCGCCATATTCTTCGATTAAGACATCGTTTTGAGCCAGTTGCTGCTTAATCCGTTCGGGATGGGCATCCGGTTTGTCAATCTTGTTGATTGCCACAACGATCGGAACCTTCGCGGCCTTTGCGTGATCGATCGCCTCCCGCGTCTGGGGCATCACGCCGTCATCTGCCGCCACAACCAGAATGACGATATCGGTCACCAGAGCTCCGCGTGCGCGCATCCGCGTAAAGGCTTCGTGCCCCGGAGTGTCGATAAACGTAATGGCTCTGCCGCGCGTCTTGACCTGGTAGGCGCCGATGTGCTGCGTGATTCCTCCGGATTCTCCTCCGGCGATGTTCGATTCACGGATCGCATCCAGAAGGGAGGTCTTTCCGTGATCGACATGACCCATGATCGTTACAACCGGGGGACGCAAAATCTGCGATCCCGGTGAATCTTCTGATTCCTGTTCGCGCGCAACGACTTCTTCGTACGTCGCTACCTGGATATCGAAACCAAATTCGGAAGCGAGCTGTTCCGTGATCTTTAAATCCAGATTTTGATTGATGTTGGCAAGAATGCCGCGATCCAGCAGTTTCTTCAAAATAATCTTGGACATGACGCCGAGTTTTTGCGCAAGATCTTTTACGGCGACATTTTCGCTGATCTGTATTTTCGGACGTATCACCGCCGCCGGCGGAGGCGCTTCCTCCAACGGGAAAGGTGGCGGCGCGGGAGCTGGAGAAGGAGCAGTCAGTTTTTCCAATTCTTCTTCAGAAACCGCAGGGGCAGCCAAAATCACGAGGGCAGCGGGAGCAGAGGGGACACTCTGTTTTTCCGGTTCCTGAGAAACGGTTTTGACAACGGCGCGTTTCACCACGGGTTCCGGTTTCGGTTTGGAAGCGGGCGCTTTCTTTTTCGGTGCGGGCTGCGGCTTCGGCTGAGCCTTCGCGGCGGCTCTGGCTCTTAACGCTTCCTGGAGTTTTGCGCCCGGCTCAAGCTCCATCCGAATTTTTGTGATCCACGCGTCATCCACCGTGCTGGAATGGTGCAGCTTTCCCTCAAACCCGAGTTTCTCCAGCACCGCAAGAACGTCCTTGTTTGATTTGTGGAGATCGGTTGCTACCTGGTGAATTCTTTGCTTCATAAGACTAAACCGCTTTCGCTACTCCTGGATGAAAAAAAATCTGGATTTCCTCATACAGCCTGGTTGCTGTCCCCGGATCCAGGGATGCGAGATCCAACGAAGATTGCACCTGCTTTAGTTTCTCAATATTGTTCAAACCTGCCGATTCAAGAGCCTGGATCGCTTTCTCGCCAAGTTCCGGGTCGTTCGCGAGTTTGTTTCGGAATGCACTCATCCGTGCGGCGGTCTCCTCCTTCAGCTTTTCTTCCTGGCTCTTAATGTCAATTCGCCATCCGGTAAGCTTGGAGGCAAGGCGGACATTCTGTCCTTTCTTGCCGATTGCAAGCGACAGCTGGTCATGATCCACAATGATTTCCAGTCGCTTTTCCGCTTCGTCAACCATAGCAACATGATGGACTCTGGCCGGTTTCAGGGCATTGGAGGCGAGCTTCACAATGTCAGCGGACCACTCAATGATATCGATCCTTTCTCCGCGAAGCTCATTAATGACTGATTGCACACGGGTTCCTTTGATTCCGACGCACGCGCCCACGGGATCGATCTCCTTATCGGTTGTCGCGACTGCAATTTTGGAACGGTCTCCCGCCTCGCGCACCGCGGCTTTGATTTCAATCGAGCCCTCATAGATTTCGGGTACTTCCGATTCGAAAAGTTTCACAACCAGGCGCGGGTCCGTTCGTGATAGAACGATCTGAGGCTCATTCGAGAAACGATGAACCCGCGCGATCACTGCCCGAACGCGGTCTCCCCGTGAATATTGTTCCAGGGAAGACTGCATGGATCTGGGTAAGATCGCCTCTGTCGTTCCCAGATCGACAATCAGATCGCCGTTTTCTGAATTTTTAACAATTCCGTTGATCAACTCTCCAATCCGGGTTGAATACTCGTCGTATGTCTTCTTTCTCTCGGCTTCCTTTACCCGTTGGAAGATGATCTGCTTTGCCGTCTGGGCTTCGATTCTGCCCAGCGCACGGCTGGTGAGCAGAACGGACAGGGAATCTCCCAAATTACATTCGGGCTCAATTTTTCGTGCTTCCTCCAGAGAAATTTGCGTCTCCGGATTCTGTACAGACTCCAAAACCTGCTTTTGACCAAAGAGGTCGACCTGGCCGGTCTTGCGGTTCAGGCGCGCGCTCAGATCCTCGCGATTCGCAAAACGCTTCCTGGAAGCAGTCAGAATCGCTTCTTCTAACGCGTGCACGATCTCTTCCGGATCGATTCCCTTTTCACGACTCAGTTGTTCGATCGTGAAATTTAACTCGTTGATGCTCATAATCAGTGTTCTTAAAACTCTTCAACTCTCTAAACCTTCCGTTTCCTTTTCTTGCCGCCCGCTTTTGATTGACCAAGCTCGATTTCTTGACGCGCCTGGATCGCCAGATTCTTGGGAATGGTCCTCACTTGCCCGTCCACATCAACCCAAACTTCCGTCGCCGTTTGGTGCACAAGTTTTCCTATCACTTCTTCCGGTCTTGATCCGGAAAGCCAGACATGGATTCTTCTACCTAGACTCCTTTCATAATCGCGATCTGTCTTTAGGGGGCGATCCACGCCGGGAGAGCCGACTTCCAATACATAAGCTTGTTTCAAGAGATCCTTTACATCCAGAATCGCTGCCAACTGACGGCTGATATTTTCACAATCACCGAGCGTGACTCCGCCTTTCTTATCAATCAGAATGCGAAGAAGACTTCGCGACCTGCCGATCTTGTATTGAAGCTCAACAAGCTCCATCCCTTCCGACTCAATCACGTTCCGGGCCAGTTGTTGAAGCTCCGGTAACGGCGGAGATATCACAAAAGTTCTCCATCAAAAAAAATAAAGTGGGCCTGTAGCCCACTGAGAATCTCTGAAACGAACCTATTATACTTTTGCCGACCTGAAAAAGCAAACCTGACAGGAAGTCCGGCAAGTCCCGTTGACGGCGGTAACCTCTTGTAAAGATTTACGTTGATCACGTGTTCTTTTATTTGACCTGCTTGATCCTCGCCTCCGGATTCCCTTTTCTCGCAAGTGGGGTGGCGCACAAATTGCTCTTCCCGCTTGTCAGGAGGAAAGCATATGTCGCTGAACAAAATTCTCTTAATTGGAAACCTGGGATCGGATCCGGAGATCCGGTATACACCCTCCGGAAAACCGGTGACTTCATTTCCGGTTGCTACCAACCGGCGATTCAAATCGGAAGGGGAAATTCATCAGGAAACCGAGTGGTTTCACGTTGTGACTTTTGGAAGATTAGCAGAGGTGTGTTCCGAGTTTCTCAAGAAAGGAAAGCCCGTGTTTATTGAAGGCCGCATGCATACTCGAAGTTGGGTGGATGCCGAAGGAGGAAAACACTTTCGCACCGAGGTGATTGGCGAAGCTATGACGATGATCGGCAAACGAAACGGTGACAATGGTGAATCGCAATCGCAGACAGCCGAAAACCCCGACCCCTTTTGATTTATGATTCACCACAAAGCAATGCTTCCCAGGCTTTACGCTATTCGATTTGGATCTCCCAAAACGTGCCAACTTTTCTTGGCTCGCCAAAGTGCTCCCAAGCCTCATCCAGACACCGTTTCCAGCACTATAGTATGGTAAAATTACCCACTCGATAGCCCGAAGACCCTATTCTTTAAAGATTCCGGTGGAAGCGAAAGACCAGGCTGGAAAGGTGGTCAGGACCATCGCCTTAATGGATGAGCCGAGTAAAGAAGTAGAGATCCCGCTGCCATTCGTACCCAAACAGGTTCTGATCGATCCGCTCGGCGAAAACTTGATGAAGATAGTGGATCGTTAATAGTGAATACCAGGAAGACAGGCCTGCAAGAGGAAGACTCCCGCCAAACCGCATGCGCAGAAGCGGACATCAATTCGTACCTCCGTCCACTGAAAAGAACAGACCCTTCACTCCTCGCGATTCGTCGTAATGGCGAACTACTCGCCGCTGCAATGCCGAAGTATCTGGCGGGCCGAGTACTTGATATCGGCTGCGGCACAAAAAGAAAGCGTCTTCTCGCCGGCAGTGCAGTGACTGATTATGTCGGTCTCGACCATGAGGGATGTCTCCATGACATGTCCCTGGTCGACATCGTTGCATCGGCGTATGAGATTCCCGAGCCCGACGAATCCTTTGACGGAATTGTCTGCACATCGGTACTTGAGCATCTCGAGGACTCTCGGGCGGCGGTCGCCGAGGGATATCGGGTGCTTCGCAAGGGCGGTCATGCCGTCTATACTGTGCCTCTCTTCTGGCATGTTCACGAGGCGCCCCGAGATTTCTACCGGTTTACCGAATACGGTCTGCGTTATGTATTCGAGTCAGTGGGTTATGAAATCGTCGAGGTGATCCCTGGTTCGGGTTTCTGGATCACAATGGGCAGCATGTGGAGCTACTACCTGACCTGGCTGTGGAGAGGCCGATTCAGTCCACTCGCCAGGCTCCTGACGGCGCTTGCGAACTTCGTCGTGCCCGCATTGGACCGCCTGGACCGTCGATTTAACCCGTATTCAAGAAGGTTCACCTGGTCAATCCTCATGGTGGCGCGTAAGCCTTCCTGACTACATCCCCGTTTCCTTTCAAAGCTTTTCTTCCATTCTAACAACGCGGCCGGGCACCCACACCACAAGAGGCTCAAATTCTATGTGTATAATGAAACAGAAATTTGCTTGAACATGTCCTGGAAAAACAGACTACGAAGCTTGCTCAAACTAGGGCTTGATTTATCCAGCCCCTACAATTCGCGCGCCCGTCCTTTCTATCCGATTGAGTATTGGGAAAATAGAGCAGCTCAGCATGGCAAACGCTCGGTCCTCAATCTGTCGCATACGGAAGCAGAGATGGAAGCTGTGACTCGCATGCAAGAGAAGACGCTGTTCCCTTTACTGGAAAAATCTTTGCGCGGTGATGAACGGATGGTTCTTGATTTTGGTTGCGGTTGGGGCCGGTTTACACCGTCATTGGCTACTTTGATTGCCGGCGAAGCGATCGGTGTTGATCCGATTCGCGGCTTAATCGATTTGGCTCCGAGGCATCCGAAAGTTCAATACCGGTTGATGAAAGAAGCAGTAATTCCTTTCAGTAATGAGACGTTTGATGTCGTTTGGGTTTGCTTAGTTTTAGGAGGGATCACGCAGGAAAAGGTGCTACGAGAAACGGCTCGTGAACTGGAGCGGGTCACAAAACAGAACGGATTACTTTTCCTGGTGGAAAATACGGAGGAACGGGAGGACATACCGCACTGGAAGTTTCGTCCGGTCGATACCTATGTTCAACTCTTCCCGCAGATTGAACTCACCCATGCTTTAGATTACATCGATGCCGGCGAACGAATCTCCGTGCTTGTGGGGAGAAAGAAATAAAAAATGGAACTCTCGCCTTCGGTTCTAATCCTCGGCACAGAGAGATCGGGTTCGACCTGGCTGGCTAATATCTTTGATTCTCATCCAGGCGTCGAATTCCTCATGGAACCGTTTGCCGATTACATCGAGTTGTTTCCGCAAATTCCGAGGCGCAACATCTACATGTCTGAGATTACCGACGAAATTGCCCACACCATCAGAAGACAGTTTCAGAATCTTCTGAAGATTAAGTATCCGCTGTTCTATAAGCCTGGCCGTCCGATCTTTTTGAAAAAACTCGATCGTAACTTGCTTCGCAAATTTAGTCGCTATCTAAACTTGAGCTCAGATTTTCGATTGGATCGTTACGAGGCGTTGAACTTGAATACCTTGAAAGTACCCTATGTAATGCAAACGCGAAAACGAACCGATCAACCAGTTATCGCAATGAAGGAACTCAGACTGAACTTCAAAATTCCACTGCTAAGGCAAACGTTCCCTCATCTTAAATATCTTGTCACCGTCCGTCATCCCGGCGCACAGATTTCCTCAATCCTGAAGTGGTTCCAGAAAGGCAACCTTGGAGAACTAAGAAAGAATCTGAAAACGTTCGTAAACGACATTCAAGAGCAGCGGCGGTTTCTGAAATACAAGCACTTAATTAGTTCCATACCCTGGGAGGATGATCCTGGCTGGCTGCTAGTCCTTTGGTGGGTCATTGTTAACGATGTTCTATTTGAAGATTTAAAAGCGTACGATCTTCCTTATCAAGCAATTCATCACGCTGAGTTTTGCGAGACGCCTCTGGCGACGGTTGAGAAAATCCTCTCCTTCTGTTGCCTTGAAACGACCCGAGAAGTTCAGTCCTTTGTTCACTATTCCTCTTCCGAAGAAAGCGACCCGAACTCTCATCCCGTAAACACGGTCCGGCAATCGGCCAGTTATTACCATGAAACTCTACGGGCCGTCGATAAGGAACTGCTGCACAAGATCTCATCCGTCTTTTCGCTGTTCGAACCCGCTACGGAGCTTCATCATTATTATGACAAAATCAGGATGGGTTGATGAGCGACAACTATTCTTCAGCGAGGGAATTTCTTCGGGAAAATGTTTTTCGCATGCATCAGAAAAATTGGGGAACGAGGGACTCCCTCTGGATGGATCAAATCGTTTCGCAATGGTTTGATGAAAGTGTGAATTACGACGGAAGATTCGCTGTGTTGACGTCTAAGATTCCTGTAAACAACCTGCAAAACATGCGCATCCTCGACATGGCGTGTGGCTGCGGAACTTTCGTTCTACACGGTCTCAAAAATGGTTTTAATGTTTGTGGCATTGATTTGGAGCTCTGGAAGCTACAATACGTTCGGCGCAAAGTTCATGAATGTGGATATCCTCCCGAATGGCTCAATCGCTTTCATGTTGCGCGGGGTGAGAATCTACCCTACAAGAACCAAACGTTTGATCTTGTCACCAGCTATCAGACGATTGAACATGTTCAGGATGTTACGAAGTGCCTGAATGAAATGCTACGCGTATTGAAACCAGGTGGAATCCTGTACCTTCGTGCTCCGAGTTACAACACCTTCTTCGAAGGGCATTACCGCATTTTTTGGTGGCCGTGGATTACGAAATGGGGCGCTATTTTGTATTTGAAACTTCTGGGAAGACCGACTCATGGTGTAAGGGGACTTCAATTCGTAACGGCACGGAAGATCATCCGGATACTTAAGAAGCTGGAAGTTCCAATTCAGATCCAGGATATGAACCATGAGGAA
The DNA here is from genome assembly GCA_964504105.1 of uncultured Acidobacteriota bacterium. Classification (GTDB taxonomy): domain Bacteria; phylum Acidobacteriota; class HRBIN11; order JAKEFK01; family JAKEFK01; genus CAZDDB01. The sequence continues at coordinate 15,447 of CAZDDB010000004.1, read as the reverse complement.
TTCTTGAAACGCGAATCCCTGATGCGCCTTTCAAAGATTCCCACGGCAGCACGTCTTTATAACTACTACCTGGAATCTAAGATTCAATTGACAAGAGCTGGCAAGAAAGAAAATGCCATCAGTCTTTGGATCGTGAAGACGTAACAGGTCCTCTCTCTTCTCTCTTCACTCCCCAGCTATATGATGTCTGCAAACGAACGTTCGACTTTTCTAAAACGTAAAACACCGATGGACAAAACGATGCTCGCGAGTGCTAATGAGATGAAAGTTGCCTGCAACGGGAAGATAGTTGCATCGAGAAGTGTCCATCTAAAACCTTCAATAATACCAACCATAGGGTTTAAGGAATAGATCGGCCGCCACTTCTCAGGCACGACTAAACTTGTGAATCCGACAGGCGATATGTAGAGTCCAAATTGAATCAGAAATGGAACCAGGTATTTAGAATCGCGATACTTTACGCTGAAGGTAGAAAACCAGAGACCTGCCCCAAAAGAAAAAACTAAGGCAAGAATAAGATAGAGTGGCAAAAAGATTATCTGCCATGAAGGAACAAAGTCATAAAAGAACATAAGAACTATCAGAAAAAGAAAGGCAATCAGAAAATCGACCAGAGCAACGATAATGGATGCGGCAGGAATAATCAGTCGCGGGAAATAGACTTTGGTGATTAAACGGGCGTTAGAGAGTAACGAATCGCTGCTCTGGCTAAAGGCATTTGCAAACAGTTGCCACGGTAAGAGTCCCGAAAGAACAAGCACTGGATATGGAAGCCCGTTGTTGGGGAGTTTAGCAAGCTTTCCAAAAACGATCGTGAATGCGACGGTAATCAGGGCAGGCTTGAGAATTGCCCATGCGAAACCAATGACTGTTTGCTTGTAGCGGACTATAATGTCCCTCCATGCAAGGAAATAAAAAAGCTCCCGGTACCGCCATAAGTCAGCGAAGTGCCCACTCGAAGCTTTCCCCGCTTCTACTCTTAGCCGTTGCTGTACTTTTGCTTCTCCCATGATTGTCACCTTTTAGTTTGTCGCACGGACGGTCCACGAGACTGTGTGAAAGCTATTTTGTACAGTAGTAGATTTCGCCGCTTGCAGGCGTTAATCCCATCCGGACTGTGTCACCTTTCTCAAATAGATCATCCACTTTTTTCACTTCTACTTTGAATCCTGCCTCAAGGAGTCTATCAACATAGTCCGGCCCATATCTCCGAACATGATCCTCTTTTCCAAATGCCTTTACGCGCTCCTGCGGTTCGACAATTGATGGATCCTCAAATGTCACCTCAGCACTGATAGGCACCAGCAATATAGCCCAACCATTTTTCTTGAGAACTCTATAGAATTCTCTCATGGCTAGCCTGTCGTCCTGTACATGCTCCAATACATGGCTACAGTAAATCACATCAAATGATTCATCAGGGTATTGAATACTTATAATGTCCATTTTTACCATTGCCCGGGAATCGGACAAATCAGCCGTTATATAGCTTTCCCCAAGGCGTTCCTTCAATATTGATTCAAAGAAGTACTCTGGAGCAACGTGCAGCATCTTTTTGGGGTTGCCGTCAAAAAGGTCGGTCTTCTTTGTCAAATACAGCCACAAGAAACGGTGGCGCTCCAGGGCGCCGCAATCGCACTGAGCATCTTCGCGAAGCTTTGCTCCAAATGGACGAAACCGGCGAGATGATTTACTGCATACAGGGCAGAACCTCCTCTTCGGTTGTAAGGCACGCACCCTATCTCTTAGGCGTTGAAGAGGCCTCTTAATCGATTCCGGCACGACCGAAAGAATTCTTTTCATATTTGGATTCCTCCAGGCGGCTGATCCGAAAACTCCCTTTTTCTGTGGGACGCCCACGAAGCATGAATGGGTTGTTGCAAATTTTATTGGAGCAAGTTGAAATATTTTTCTTCAAGGCGCTGAACTTCCTTATTGATATTATGAAACTCCATAACATGCATTTGTCCCGCCCGTCCCATCGCTTCCCGCTTTTCCGGATTCTTGATCAGATCAAGAATCGCCGCTACCAATGCAGCGACATCTCGTTCAGGAGCCAGAAATGCGCTTTTGCCCGGGACCGTCACGTTCGGTATATCAGCATGAAAGGTACTCACTACCGGTATTCCGAGGGCCTGGGCTTCCAGGATTACTGTGGGCGCTCCCCCTTCTGTGTCTCCGGAGGCAGCCTCTACGCTCGGCTGCAAAAGAATATCCGCTTGCCGCATATGATTCAGATATTCCTTGTGATTTAGCGCGCCAAGTAATCTGACACATGTCAGATCATTCTCCTTAACGTAGTCTGCTGCCTGTCTAAACAATTCTCCATCCCCAATCATACGAAATTCAATGTCCTGTCGCACTTTCCATACTTCATGAATTGCGCTCAGCGCATACATGATTCCTTTTTTCTCTATGAAACGCCCGGCAAAAAGAATTACCATACTGTTCTTCGGCTCTTTTCTACTTACAGTTTGAAAACACTCGTCCACGTCAATGGCGATCCGCTGAATTTGAATTCTCTCACGAGGGCAACCGAGCTCGGCTAATCTTTTGCCCATGAATGGACCTTCCACCAGAAATAGATCACCTTCTTCGAATAGCTGCTGCCTTTGAATTGGCCACTCTTTCCCCACTTCTTCTATATAGCTAGCGATATCAAAACCATAAAATGTTGTGATCAGGGGCAGACCCGACAATTTTTTCAACGGAAGCATCAACCAGCCGGTTGGTCCGAAATGAGCATGAATTAAGCTTGCACGTCTTTGTTTCACAATCTTGTTTGCCTGATAAAAGGGTCTTACATTCTCCCAGTTTAGATAGGGCCGAAAAAGACGAAACAATCGCATGTGAACTCTATTCATAAACGAATGGGACGTAGGAGAATTTGAGAAGGTGTAACAATCTTCGGAAGGGAAAGGAAAGAGATCCATATTCTCGAAAGGCGTCGACCAGCTGAAACAAACCGGTTGAGTCTTGTGAAAATGGGTCAGATAGAAATAAATGAACGTCTGCGTTCTTCGAAAAAACCATTGATTAACATGCACAACGACCGGTCGCTCACCCGGCCGCATTACTGACGTACCCGGAGCGCCGGCTTCCAGCCGGCATAACGTGCCGGCAGCCTCCGGCTGCTCCGCCGGCTGGAAACCGGCGACCCTCAATGCGGACAAGGATGTCGGCGCTCCGATCTCTAATGAGCGCTGCATTCCCATATAACGTTATTCCAATGAACCACACCAAGACTATACCCTGCAAACTTCAGGATCTTGCCGTCACGGTCCTCAACTTCAAGGAGCGGATAACCTTGAATTACATCCCAGGAACGCATCCTGGGCGACGGACTAATTCCGACGTCCACGTGATAATTACCCGGTGTAAGTGGTAAACCCTTCAAGGTGCAGCAAACGATGCATTTTCCCGGAGAAGCGCTAACACGAAAATTCTGATCCAGGGAAAGGATGGAGGCCACTCGGACTCCATCTTCTCTCAAGATACCAACACCAAGATGAGCCGAGCGTATTTGAATGGTACTTTCGATTTCAATAAATACTCTGAAATCTTCCCCAACTTCGATCACAGGGATTTCATTTTCGCAGGAATTTACCCACACGCGCCTTATTGATACTGGCAAACCGGCTATTGAATCGCGATGAAACTCGCTGAGAAGAGGGCGCTCGCGATCTATGTTATCGCCAGTAAGGGCGCGATTGAAATACTTCTGGACCACCAAATCGGTGGCGTCATAGCTTACCATTTCTCCGCTTCTTAAATACAAACACTTACTACTTAAGGATCGGACAATTGAAAGGTTGTGGCTCACCACGATCACGGTCCGGCCCTGACGAGCATCCTTTTCCATTCTATCGATGCACTTTCGTTGAAAGAATATATCTCCTACTGTCAGGACCTCATCTACAAGCAGGATATCGGGATCCATGTGAGCGGCTACGGCGAATGCCAATCGGACATACATTCCGCTTGAGTAGTGTTTTACAGGCGTATCAAGAAATTTCTCGATTTCCGCAAACGCTACAATTTCATCAAAATTTCGATCAATTTCAGTCTTTTTCATTCCTAAGATCGCGCCATTCAGATAGATATTTTCCCGTCCTGTTAGTTCCGGATGAAAACCGGTCCCGACTTCCAGTAACGAACTGGCGCGGCCTGTCAATTCAAACCAACCTTCGGTAGGTTCAGTAATGCGAGATAGAATTTTGAGCAGCGTGCTTTTCCCCGCGCCGTTGCGCCCGATAATTGAAACAACTTCACCCTGACGAACCTCAAAAGAAACATTCTTCAATGCCCAGATCGTGTCATTTCCTTCGCTGTCAGCAGAACGCTTTCGCCTCACAGACAACATTCGGGAGAAAGAAGTCGTTACAACTTCCTTCAAATTGGTGTGCTGCTTAGCCTTTCCGATTTTGTAGCGTTTGCTCAGCCCTTCGACCTGGATTGCAATCTCACTCATCAAATCCCTTCCTTCTATAGTAAACCATCTGTTATCTTTCGAGAAATAGTTTACGATAATTAAGCAGGGAGCGGCCGGACAAAGATGATGGTTTCCGTGATCATTCCTGTCTTCAACGATGAAAAATACGTGCGCCAGGCAACAGAATCGGCGCTATCGCAGCCGGAGACTGCCGAAGTAATTCTTGTCGAAGACGGTTCCTTTGATCAATCTCTAAATGTCTGTCTCCGTGAGCTGACGAAATTGGATAGCAGAGTGAAACTATTTCGTCATCCTGATGGCAGAAATCACGGAGCAGGAGCCAGCAGGAATCTCGGAATTCGATCCTCCAGTTGCAAATACTTAGCTTTCCTGGACGCTGATGACTACTTCCTTGCAAATCGTTTTGCTAAAGCCAGAGAACTCTTTGCATCCGATCGATCCATCGATGGAGTTTACGAAGCTGTCGGCCTGCATTTTGAAACAAAAGAAACGGAACAGTATTGGCCTAAGGAGATAGAGCCGTTGATGACGATAAAAAGGAATATTCCGCCTGAAGAACTCTTTGAACTTCAATCGCCAGTCGGGTCTGAGGGATATTTTCACATCGACGGGTTGGTTGCTCGACGCCGGATGTTTGAAAAATCGGGGTTTTTCGATGAGACGCTAAGGCTTCATCAGGACACAGCGCTCTTTATTAAATGTGCGGCTGCTTGCAAATTGGTTCCGGGCGAGCTCAGAGAACCGGTTGCGATGCGCCGCTTGCACAGCGAAAACAGGAGTAATGGAAGAAGACGGCCCTTAGACATCTTCAGAACGCGCCTCCTTATGTGGAGAGTTCTGTGGAAGTGGGGCAAACTGAACTTATCTGATAATCGAATGAAGTTACTTTCGGACCGCCTCTTCGAACATGTTACGACTCCATATAGATCGACAAATAATCGTGTGGCAAGAAATTTCAGCATCTTAGGCCAAATCATTTATTTGAGTTTGCAATCCCCCTCCATCCTTGTAGATCGATACTTCCTGAAGAAACTCCTGCAGAAGCTATAAGGCCCTTACAAACCTTGCCGCGATGCGGCTAACATGCCGGGCGAAGCATTTTCTTCACCTCCGAGCGCGTGCATTTTCCAAAAATGGGCAAAGAGAAATGCTCATTAGGTACCGAGCTTAGGGCCTGCGCAAGCCCTTAGTTTTCGATAATCCTGTAGATCGTATCCCGTTTAAACGGATGGAAGCCCGCATCTTGAATGAGACGGCGCAAATCTTCTTCCGTCGCACAGTTGCGTGCACCGGCTGCAGAAACAACATTTTCTTCAATCATGATGCTGCCCATATCGTTTGCCCCGAAATCGAGAGCAACCTGACCGAGCTTCCACCCCTGCGTGAGCCACGAACTTTGCACATTTTCTATGTTGTCCAGGAAGATACGCGAAATGGCAAGCGTCTTCAGAAAATCGGCCGCTGTGGAAACGGGACACTGAAGCAGCGTGTTTTCCGGCTGAAACGTCCAGCAGATATAAGACATGAAACCGCCCGTCTTGTCCTGTAGATCCCGAATCTTTTGAAGATGTTCCACTCGCTCCTCCAGGACTTCCACGTGACCAAACATCATGGTTGCGCTGGACCGAAGACCCTGGCGATGCACCTCTTCATGGACCGCGAGCCAGTCATCGCTCATGCACTTGCGTGGGGAAATCACACGCCGGACTCTATCGACCAGAATCTCACCACCGCCGCCGGGAAGCGAATCCAGTCCCGACGCAATCAACCGCGCTATGACTACCGGCAAGGGCAGCTGCGACACGTGACAGAGGTTTACGATCTCAGGGGGCGAAAATCCATGAATCCAGATTGTGGGAAACTTGTCCTTAATATGACGCAGCAAGGCCTCGTACCATTCAATCTTGAGTTCAGGATGAAGTCCTCCCTGCATCAGAATTCCGGTGCCGCTGAGAGCAAGCGTTTCCTCAATCTTTTTGTCCAGCACCTCATAGCCGTGGACATATGAATCGGATTCGCCGGCGGAGCGGTAAAACGCACAGAACGAACATTCTACATTGCAAATGTTTGTGTAATTGATATTACGGTCAATAATGTAGGTGACTGCCCGGTCCGTATGGAACTTCCGTCTCACGAAATCGGCTGCCATCCCGAGTTCGAGCAAGTCTCCACTGTGAAACAACTCGACGGCATCTTCCTTTGTGAGCCGCTCCCCGCTGTACACTTTCTCCAGACTAAGCGCCCCGCTCTCAACTGCTACGCCCATATGTCCTTTCTCATATGCTCCGTCAAGCCAAGCTCAGCTGCCAGGGTAAAGAAACGCAATAATCCCTCATAGTCGCTTCGAACCAGATGATAATGCAAGTCTTCATTATAATATCTTTTCAGAAATGCATTATCCACCGGCAGCATTTCTCTTGCCATGGAATAGATCGCATCCCAGTTTCCCGTGGCCGTTTCATAAGACCGGTACAGGGTCCTTTTTTCCTCCTCCGTGAGGGGTCTGTTGCTCGCCCAGAAGGCGAAGACAAAAGGGAATCCGGTCAGAGAATACCACTCGGCTGCCAGATCGTAATGATCGTAATCGGTTTTTTCGATCAGAATTGCCTCATCCCCGATTACCAGAGCAGCATCATGGAGCCGGAGAAGTTCGTGGATGTTGTAAATTAAACTGGAATGGAACTCCGGCACATTTTCATATTTTTCCTTCAGAATGACTTTTAGAAGCATGACCGAAGTCAGTGATGCCGAATCGGTGGCGACGCTTCGTACGAGATCCAGAGGCTTTTTGGAAAAAATGAAAACGCTTTCGCTGCGCGTATTGGAGGCGATTCCGAGTCCCTTGATTGCACGGATAGAGGGATCCATTTGTGTGCCAACCACCGGGATCAGGCCGACATCGGTTTCGCGGGAGATTAGCTTCTGATAACAAATCGAAGGAGTTTCAAATGTGAGCTCAACGGATTCGTCGTTCTGCAGTCCGTAAATCAGCGGAAGTGCGTTGATATAACGGACGGCCGCAACGCGCATATGCGGACGCTTATTTTGTCACTTCGATCGCTTCCGAGTTGATTCTCAGATCGTCAAAGTAGACCTGGCTTGTTCCTGCCGTCACAAGTCCGATCTTGCCGCCGGTGCTGGTCTCATCCTTCGCATCAAGGAGCAGCTCGCCATCCACGTATCCTTTGATGGTATCAAGATAGCAGACGGCTTTCAGATCGTACCACCGGTCCTGTTCGAAAGTGTGCTCCACACGTTTTACCACCTTGAGGCCGGCCAGACTCGCTTTTGTCAGCGTGATTCGTTTGTCTTTGCTGTTGATAAACAGCATGTAAAAACTGTAGAGGTTTCTGTATCGAAGAATCAAACCGGCAGATTGCGTTTCCTGATTCTCGCTGCTCAAATACAGGCGGACCGATGCGTCGAAATCGTAGTAGTCTTTGTCTTTTATCAGCGCTTTCGGAAAGTCGGCATACCGGACCTTCTGACTTAAGAACGGCTGATTGACCTTCGATAACGT
>CAZDDB010000004.1:0-7464 GCA_964504105.1 uncultured Acidobacteriota bacterium | reverse complement strand
TGGCAATCTCCCACTTTCCGGAAACCGCATCCAGGAGTTCCAAAGTCTCCGGCGTATTCAACTTCCAATTTTGACTGACGGTCCTCGGGGTGTAAGTGGCCGCAAGCAGCAGAAGCGACAGCAGGAGAAGAACAAAATACTTTTTCATACAGATCAAAAATCGTAACCGATGGAAAAATCGAAATTAATTCCATCTGTGACCTCGAATTGTGTCGGTTCATCCGGATCGATGGAGAATCGCCCCTGACCAAAGACTTTAGAAAAATCAAAATTGAAAGGGAGTCCGCCTGCGAACACGGTGAAGCCGATTCCGAACGCTCCTGCACCCTCTCTAAAATCCAGCAGGAAGTTGTTCCCATCCACTTCGCGCACGGGAGAAGATACGTTTAGATCGTCATTGAAACGGGCCCTGAAGTAATCCACAAATACCTTCCCACGAAGTTGGCCCAGGAGCGGCACACGGGGATTTGGATACAGGGGGAACCGGAATTCAGTATTGGCGATTCCGCCTTTGTTGCCGACAATTTCGCGAAAATCGAAACCGCGTACATCCTGCCCTCCGCCAAAGGAAAAGATGACCAGGTCGTCTCCATCGGTGCCAAAACCCCGGCCCCGAAATGCGATCAGTGCCCGGTTGCTCAGGCGGAAGTACTTACGGTAGTCGGCTTCATAAATAACACGCGAGATCCAACTATCGCTGACCGCAGGGGAGTAAGCCACTGAAATGCGAAAAGTGCTTCCCGACAAAGGACCGAACTCGCGGAAGCGTGTCGTCTCTCCCACAAAGGCAAAACTCAAAGGCAGATATCCACCATCATTGAGAAAGTCTACCGCGCCCGGCGTGCTGGCGATAAACTCGTCGTAGATTCTCTGCACTATCGGTTCAAGAAATTCCTGACTCACGCTGAAAACCCCGGCGCCGAGCTCCACACGGTAGAAAGGGCTGAGCGGGTATTGACTGACAAAACGTCCGCCATAGATACGATCCCGCACAATTTGCTGAGAGAATCCAACGGGAGCAAAGAAAAAATCATCATTAAAGATGAAATCGGTCAGGAACTGCAATCGGTGTCCGAGATCCAGATAACCCGCATTGTAAGATTGAAATCCGCGAATACGGCTGATAAAGAATCTGAATTCCTGATCTCCCAGGATGTCCTGAATCGCGACACCTGAAGCAACGGCAAACGTATCACCGGAAACTCCGGTTATCACTTGCGGACGTCCGGAGAGAATCGCGCGGAACTTCTTGGGTTTCACTTGAGCAGCATCGACGGTGACCTGCTTTGTGGGTTTGTAATCCCCGTCCGCTTCCGTGGACGGTTCAGTCGAGGCCTGTGTTTGTCCGGGAGTCACACCCATTCTTGCAGTGAGCTGTTCCGAAGTCGTCTTGAGTGTATCCTCGCTTTTTGTTTCCGTTCCTTTTGCGATGACCGTCACAGGATTCGGCAAATCCATGATAAAGAAACGATACTGTCCTTTGAAGAAAGAAATAAACGCGACTTCGTTTTTTTCCCCTTCACGAAATACCACAGGACTGAAGTTGCTGCCGATCACATCGGTGTATTGGATCTTGTCACCGGTGTTCAAATCCAGCTTGTAGACGTTGAATGCGCTGTTCTTGTCGGCTGAATAAAATATACTGTTGGTCTGCGCGTCATAGTAAGGGGCAACAGAATTGTATTCCGAGAATGTAAGCTGTTCGACTTCTTTCGAGTTTGCGGTATTCAGTCGCATGATCTGGTCGCGGGATTGTATGCGGCTCGTGTAATAGATGTACTTTCCATCCGGTGACCAGTTGGGAGTTTTTTCATACAGGAAATTGTTGGTGAGATTTGTAATCGATTCGCTTTGAAGATCCAACAGGAATAAATCCGGTTTTCCGTCCAACAAGCCGGTAATCACAACCGTTCGGCCGTCCGGAGAAAGTGAAGGAGAAGCGGCTTGATCGATCTTTAGATCGATTCTCTTGATCCGCTTTCCAGTGGAAGCTTCAAACACAAACAGAGAGCGTCTCTTTCCGGTTCTTGCAAAGAATGCAATGCGATCTCCTCCGGCGCTCCAGGAGATGTTGCGTCCTTCAAATGAGAAAGAGTCTGTTGTCAGATATTGATAGGATGTGGTTGTTCCTCCGGTAAGACTGTCCAGAATCTTTCCTTCCCGGTTGATCTTCAAAATGTCAAATTCCTGATCGCTATAGTTTGCCGTCATAACGGCAAATTCCTTTCCATCAGGAGAGGGCACGTGCGAAAAAATCTGTCTGTATTTCTTTGGTAGGGCAACCTCCTTGCCGTAATCTATAGGAGACTGCTTGTCCCGGAAGTCGTTCATTTTTTCGCGTAGATAATGTGCGAATTGTTCATTGAACGTCTCTTCTTTGACACCAAACGCGGAGTAAATTACATCTTCGGAACCAAGCAGGGTTGCTTTCTTCATGTAGAACCAGAATTGCCGGATCCCGGCCTCACCATATTTCTCTCGCATGAACTCAAAGGCGGCGTGTCCAATGTTGTAGGGTGCCCTGCCAAGCTCCACGCCTCCCGGTGCAAGCATGTCCTGCGAAACGCTCAAATATGGAAGCTTCTCTGTGAGCACCGCATCGCGGACGACCATCAGATCCGTCGGATTCCAGACCCCGGTCGTATACTCGGCAAACCCCTCCATAACCCATAAGGGAGGAGCCTGCCGAACGACGGGAGAAAGCATCCCTCCAAACAGCATGGAGAACTCGAACACGTGGGTCAGTTCGTGAAGGATGAGTTCCTGCAACTCATCAGATGGGACGTCGATGGCAAAAGCCATGCGGTTGTATACCGGTTCTGCTACACCAAGGATTCCCTCACTGACTTGCAGGTAGTTGACCTGTTCAAATTCACTCTGTGTCTTAAAAAAGATCAGAGGAATTCTGAATTCGATATCATGCTGAAGAATTGCGCTGGCTTTGTCATAAGCAGATTCAGCCATGCTTGCGACCCGCTGCAGATGCGCCTCTGATTCTTGATAAAAGAAGATCTCAAAGTGCGTGGTCTTATACGTTTTCCACTTGAAGGTATCGTACTTGACGGCGTTTTTTCCATAATAAGGGGCGACTTGCGCATGTGCTGCGGCAGCAACACAAAGCAACAGAAGTGCCGGAGCGATTCGTTTCAACATGACCCACCTCACGGTTCAAGCAAAATTCTGGAGCCCGCCACCCGGTACGGTACGAGAACGCCCACTATCTTGAAAGCGATCTTGTCAAACACATCGTAAAACAGCGGCAGACTCACGTTGCTCACATCGTCATATACTTGCTCTTCTTTGAAGGTCTCCTGAAATAATTTTTGCCCGCTCTGCGCATCAATCAAGTACACATCTATCGCCAGAACAAGCTGTATCCGGTCTCGTGAACTTGTAACATCCCTCTGAAGTCCCGTGCGCGGATTGGTAACCCGATCGGTAACCAGTCCGCTTTTTTCGTGATTGGAGAACTCCACGGCTCCTGCCAGGATCAGGCTTCCTTCTTTGTTTTCAATTTTTTGAGCCGACCAGAAAGAAGAGTCCTGCAAGATCTCCTGGGGGGTTCTGGTCTTCTCTACTTCTAACTTGAGCACATCGATTTCATATCCGCTTCGATCCTTAAACTCGGTGCGGAGCGTTTCTGTAATTTCCTTATTCACATTAATATTGACGTTTTTGTCTACATCATGCTGGCCGGTAATGAAAAGGTCCGCAATGTAGATTTTCTTGTATCCCTTGGCTACATATTTTGGCCGGAGAGGGGAAGAGATCTGGATTTCTGTGGATTTTGCGGAAAGATTCCAGGTGTAAGGATTCAAGAGAAGAAGAAAAAACAGAATATAGATTTTTCTCATGTGTCTGAAAAAAGGCTGTAGCTGGGCAGAAGAATCCGCCAGCCGGGAAAATTAGCTTTTTTGGCGCTGATACTTCCGGTAAAAATCTTTGAACCGGTCCAGGTTGTCCTTCACTGTCTGGTTCTGGCTATCCAACCGGTAAGCTGTCTGATATTCCTCCATCGCAAGCTCGTATTCTCCCACCTGCTCATACGCCACTGCCAAATTGTTGTGTGCCATTAGATTGTTGGGATCCAGTTGCATCGCCTTTCGCCAGCGGTAGATGGCTTCATCCCAGTGATCTTCTTTGGCGGCTCGCACACCGTATTTGAGTTGACCGCGCACTTCCTCTGATGTTTCAGCAAAACAGGGTGAAATGAAAAAAATGAGAAAAGCGAAAAGCAAAAGGAAGAACGAGAGGAATCTAACTGCACTCATCGTTTGCGCCTGAAAAAAATTATAGGTTTTTTGCGCAATTGGCGCAAGGCAAGAAAAGTGCATGGTGGTGCAGCACGCTCTACAGCGGCCACTCGGTTATTTTCCACGTTGTACCAGTGTTTTAATGGGTCGGCCTTGACGCAACTTGGCTAACAAAAAGCGTCACACTCCCGGTGACAGTATTTTGTCAAACGAGGCAACGCCGCGTCAGGGTATCCATTCTTATTTTCCGTAAGTCATTGATTCGGCATGGATTTCTAGTCCGGTGGAGATCCGTGTCCGTGGCATTAAAATTGCTTAAGTAACCTAACGTCAAAATCCTAATCTCAGGAGGTAAAATGAAAATTAGGCTTAACAAGAAGGGTTTCACCCTGATTGAGTTGCTGATCGTGGTAGCCATTATCGGTATCATCGCAGCAATCGCCATTCCGAACCTGTTGAACGCTATTCAGCGTGGCAAGCAGAAGAGGACGATGGCAGATATGCGCGCGGTCGGTACCGCAGTGGAAGAATACGCGGTTGATAACAACTTCTATCCTGCCGGCGCGTCTGCGGTCCAAGGCATAGCTGTCGTTCTGGAACCGCAGTATATCCGGACTGTCCCGAAAACTGATGCGTGGCAAAACGCCATCGATTACACAAATGATGGGCTCACTCCTCCCCAGACCTACACAATTACGAGCTACGGTAAGGATGGGGATGTAGACTCATCAGTTTATGTTGGACAGACCACCAACTTCAACAATGACATCTTGTTTTCCGCGGGGATATTTGTTACGTTCCCGGAAGGCAGCCAGGAATAGTTCATAGTTCTTTGAACTTTTCCGTTTGAAAATGGTTCCCTGCTCTAAAGAGTGGGGAACCATTCTTTTTGTGTTTTTTATGGGGGGGGGTAATGAAACGGAGAGAAAAGGGCTTTACTTTAATTGAACTGATGATTGTTGTTGTGATTATCGGTATTATCGCTGCGATAGGTATTCCCAATTTCTTGGATGCACTTGATCGTTCCAAGCAGCGGGCAACTGTTGGGGAGATCCGGAGTTGGGGACTTGCAATTAGCTCATATCACATTGAGAAGAACCGTTTTCCGCCTGATGACCCCAGCACCCTTGCCGGGCCTGTGAGTCCGCTTCTCATTCCTTATGTAATCAGCGCGTTGCGCCCTTTCGATTCCTGGAAGAACCCTCTTCATTACTATACGGACGTGTCGGGTCAAGTTTATACCATCAGTTCCTTCGGCAAGGATGGCCTGGATACCGGCCCGCTTGACTTCGTGACGCCTCTCACGTGGCAGAATTATGACGGGAAAATCGAGCTGTCTGATGGTATTTTTATTCACGCGCCATATTAGCCATATTAAGTGAGGATTATTGCGAACAGGATCCTTTTTTTCCTGGTCTGCGTAATCATCGTTTTTCTGTCTTTCTTCGAGGGTGGGGAAACACCTCTAGGTCTCTTCCTGATCCATACGTTCACCCTTTCTGCGTTTGTATTGGTTGCGGTGACTCATTCCCGGATCTGGATTCCAAGATTTCTAATCTATTTTCTTCCATTTCTTGCCGCACTGCTCGTAAGCATGGCGATTGCGCCTTACAAATATTCCGCATTTCTTCAGTTGTGGGACTATTTCGTGGCTGCTATTTTTTCTGTCACGCTTTTTTCCGTCCTGAAGGAAAGCGAAAACGAGCGGGGCTTCTTTGTCACGATCGCATTCCTGGCGGGGTCCACCGCGCTTCTTGCCTCTGTGCTGGCGAGTCCGTTGCTGTTGCACTTCAGGATCACAGGATCTTTCGTGAATCCGATTGATTTTGCATCGTATGCCCTGCTGATTGTTCTGTTTGGATTGTTTCAGTTTGAAAGGGAAAGCGATCCCCGGAAGAAGCGGATGATTGCCTTCGTCATTGTGCTCGTTTCTATTTGCATAACGCGTAGCGCTTCCCGTTCGGTCTTTTTGGCGGGCGGCATCTTTGCCGGTCTCTATCTATGGCGCCGGAAACCGGGGAAGGTGATGTCTACTGGTATCATTCTGACACTCCTTTTTGGTGCCGGAGTTCTCCTGTACCGCTTTCAACAACAAGACCCGTTTCAGTATTACCGCTTGAAAATCTGGAAACATTCCCTGGAAGGTATTCTTCAGGATCCCTATCTTGGGGTTGGATTGAATATGCTTCCTTTCCATGCTGCCCGGTTTAACTTTCCCGGGGATGATCTGGTCGGCAGATACGCGTTTATCGCCCCGACTGCGGACAATCAGTATCTTCAGATTCTGGCGGAAACCGGCTTCCTGGGTCTGTTTACTTTTCTGGTTGGCTGGCTCGGAATCTATTTCTTGCTCAAACGCTTTTCAAACCACTTTTTTATTCCGCGTTGTTCCGTTCTTGTTGTGTCCCTGATTTCGCTCTTTTCGCTTCCTTTAGAGAATACAGCGATCCTGTTTCTTTTCTTGTTCCTGGTCATTCTTCCGCCATCACTCGATTCTGCTGATAAAGGATCGTGTCTTTCATTCCCCGCAGCAGGTCGAATTGTTCTCTGTGTTCTAAGCTTTCTGCTCTTTTCCGTTGCCGTTTATCTCCCTTATGCGGCTGCCCGGGAGTTCAAGGCGGCAGTTGAGGCGAATGATTCGCCCGCCGCCCAGAAACACCTGAGCAGGGCTTTGCTCTATAACCCTTACCAACCGTATTATCGTTTTGCATTTGTCAAACGTATTGTTGAATCAAATCCTCCCTGGAAGCCTTCTGAGTGGTTGTCGTTGATTGGGCCGTTGAATGAATCCATACAGCTGAACCCTCTGGAGAGAGATTTCTATGCGTATCGAGCCAGGGTTTATGCAATAGTCACCCGGCAAACGCGGGGAAAGAAGTTTTACTCACAGGCGGTATCCAGCTTTCAGTCAGCCCTTGATCGTTCTCCGTATGATGTTTTTCTTCGGATTCAGTTTGCGTCCTTTTTGAGGCAATGCGGGCGGCTGGATTTAGCCGAAAAGGAAGTTGAAAGAGCGATTGAATCTGAGCCTGTCTACCTGGATGCCCGGTTCCTGATAGCGCTGATTAAACAGGAAAAGGGAGATCATTCCGGCGCGCGTGCGGCATTTGTAGAAGCTGAGAATTATTACAACCGCTACAGGAATTCCCCCGTGCGGCAGAAAAGTTATTATAAGGCGAGGCTGCTTGCGATTGATCCCGGACGGATCGAA
>CAZDDB010000003.1:0-44640 GCA_964504105.1 uncultured Acidobacteriota bacterium | reverse complement strand
AAAGATCGACCATCAGGCCGTTATCTACTAGAGCGCTTCCAGCAATGTTATGTCCTGCGCCTCGAACAGATAGCTCGAGTCCATTCTCATGCGCAAATGCGATCGCAGATTGAACGTCGCGGGAATCCGCACACCGAACAATGACTGCCGGGCGCCGATCGATCATCGCATTCCATACCTTGCGAATCTCATCATAGTCCGCATGAGCAGGGAGCAGTACCTGCCCTTTCAATTTACTTTCAAGCTGAGCAACTTTTTGATTCAGATGACTGTTCATAGTGTTCCTCCATCAGTAATTTTACTCCATTCAGCACCTTTGCCAGGTTTTTCACCAGTGCCTGGAAGAATCGCTCACCCGTCTCAGTAGCGGTTCCCTCCAAAATGCTTCGAAGGGCCGCATTTACATCCAAACCCGGCAAGGGTAGCCCTTGGGCGGTCAAGTCCATTCCCACTAACGTCATCAGGAAGAAGGTTATAGCTGGAATGGCTATGTCCAGGACGTTTTGCAGAAGCATTAGCCGGCAATTATACCAGTCACCCGGTACTTACCCGATTCTTGTTCTGCACGGCATGAGAAGGTAAACTGGCTTACTTGCTGATGCGATGTTGAAGTTCTCGGTTTCCATACGTCCTCCGTTCCATTTGATTCAAAAATATTCGAATTGGTATACTCTTGAAGTCCATGGAAAATACGAAACCTGCCGGGAATGACCCTGGGCAAACAATTGCAGAGCTTCAAGAGCAACTGCGGAGGATCTCGTCGAGACTTGGTTACCGCTATCTCATCGTCTCGGACCATTTGATTTTGTATACGATTCGAGGCCGGACCGTCTTCATTCACCGCATCATTCACGACGCACGAAACTATCAGGACTTGATATGACGAGTGGATTTAAGCTGGTGGTTGTAGCGCTTGGCGTGTGCGCCAACCGCTGAGGGTTCTCCTCTTTGTTTAAGTGGTTGCTCTAAAATCTGAAAACAAAGGATAGTTGACCTGTGAAACTAATCATTCGAAAAATTCTTCTGATTGTCACTGTCTTTCTGCTGGCGGCAGCCCTTCCTTCTGTCATAAGGGAGTGGACCAAAACCGGTGATATCTACCTGTTTTCGAAACAGTTTTGGAATGATTTGGTCTCTCGCTTTATTGGGCCGGGCAGATTTCGTTTCCTGATTCAACCCACAGTAGCCATTCTTCTCGGAATGATCGGCGGTAAAAAGGATGCGACTGCAGGTCGTCCACCCTATTTGTGGAGCATCGTTTATCGCGAGGCGGGTTGGAAAGAAACGCTGAAGGACGGATTCGACACGATCAGCATCATGCTCATCCTCGGGATTCTAGCGGATATTGTCTTTCAGTACATCCTGTTCGGAATTGTGCATATTGTTCCGGCTCTGATTTTAGGTCCGATCCTCATTACTATACCGTACGCATTGGCCAGAGGGACATCGAATCGGATCTTTCGCAATCCACAATAAGATAGATTGAACAATGAACGAAGGACAAAACAAACATGAAATACACAATTAGATTTTTGATCTGTGCTGTCTTGATTGGTGCGCTGGGCGGCGTCCGATCAGTGTAGGTGTCGGCACAGGATCCTTCATCGACCAACCGGACGGCGGTCCCAAATGGAAGCTTCGTGGGACTTTGACACTGCTCTTTCCCAAATGAGTACATCGGTAACCGAAAATGCGTGAAGTGTTTGAACCATTCGAGCGAACAGGAAAGATCGTCACTCCAACACACAAAGTTTGGAAGGAAGCCGGAAGAGCTTGTTGTAGCCGATGGTTTGTTCACTTGACCAGCACGATTTCGCCCGGAGGGTAGCTCTTGTCGAACCACGGTTCGAGCGGGACAACTGCCACTGGTCAGTGGCTCATGCCGTCGCCTCGTGCGCGGCTTGCGCGGCTGTTCCTGCGCGCCGTATCCTCACTTTCACCTCTACTCGCGACCCGAGTCGATTGATGATCGACATGAGGCGATCGACAGTGAACCTACCGAGGGCAGCATTGCGGATGCGCGAGAAGTCGGCCGCGGCAATCCCAGTGCGGCTATGCGCACCGCGCACGCTCAGACCCTCTCGATCGAGCACCTTGATAATTTCGGCGGCCAGGATGGCCTTGAACTGTTCGGCATCCGCATTCTTGTGCCCGAGGTCGCGAAAAACATTTCCGCTTCCCCGCACCACTTCCAGCTTTTCGTTTTTCATCGCAACATCTCCTTCAGTCTTTTCAAACGGTTTTTGATCAGATCGACCTCGCGCTTCGGCGTCTTGATGCCCTGCGTCGATTTCTTCTGAAACGCGTGAATGACCCAGATTTCCTCGGCCAACTGCACAGCATAGACCACCCGGAACGCATCGCCCCGGAACGGCAGTGCAATCTCGAAGACGCCCGACCCCAAGCCGTGCATCGGTTTTGCAATGTCGGCCTTACCGTCCTCGGCGGCGATCGTCAAGGCAGTAAGACACATGGCTCGGGCTCCTTCCGGGAACGCCTCGAATTCCTTTAGTGCCGCCCTGATCCACGAAACGGGCCGTGTTTTCCGGGTCATTGCTGTCCGCTACTTCATACCGCTAATACTATATGTTGTCATATATGACAACACTTATCAAGCAGAGTTTACGGATTCGAAGAGAGCGCCAATTCACGATAGCGTTCTACTAAGAAAAGAGGTGTTGTGAAGGATTTTGTTCGTGGGAGAAGCAGTTCAGGGCTAACCCAATCCAATGGAGTTAGCCCTGTTCTATTCTTACTTAGGCGCGTCCTTCGACTTCGCGTCGCGAATCTGAGGCATCAGAATGTCGCGCACGTAATGCCAATACGGGACTAGCGCCAGTGCGGCAATGGCATTCTTTTCTGCCGCGTTCAGGTCCGGTTCCGTTCGGTTCAGATGGGACCAAGCCAGGCTCATCAACAATTCCGGCTCGCCCCAGGAGGGTTCCAGCGGATCGTTCCCGGTGTTTTTGCGATTCCTGATCGATTCAAGCCCTTTTTCGTAACTTGCTATTGCATTCGCCTGGCCGCCACCCCGTTCCACCGGAGTGTTCCAGAGCCATGGGCCCATCACCCAGATCAACCGGGGATTGTCCGGGGCCTCCGCCATAACTTCCTTTTTGGATTCGGACGCCGGGACTAATAATTCCTGAACGCGCTCTTTGTTTTCCCTGTTGATGTAAGCCAGATAGCCCATGCAGGAAAGCCTACCGATTTTCGCGTCCACAAAGCCGGGATCTTGCGCAACAGCCTTTTGAAACTCTTCAATCGCCTGCACAATGTCCTGTTCCAATTCCTTCGGCTCAACGGTTTCGTTAAATCCGTTAATCGCACGCCTCCATAAGGCAAATGCACGCCAATACCGCACGCGCGACCCGAAATCTTTGTCGTCTGCGTAAGGCGATAACTGTCCGTAAAGCTGCTTCAGAGCAGTGCGGTCGCCTTCATAGTCGGCTTTACGAATCTGCTCGACAGCCTGAATTACTATTGGCGGCGCCCCGGCGGAATTCGCCCACACCACCACAGACCAGGAGACCAAAAGGAAAACGATACGTTGCCAGTGCTTCATTTTTTTACCTCCAAAACAACTGCGTGTCGGTTTATTAAGACAGATCCTTGATAAGGAGATGAACGAGTTTGTGACAGATGGGACAATAATGTCGGAAGAGATCCACTTATCAGGGTGAACGGCATTACCCGGGCGACTGGTCACGCCAAAATGAGGCCGTTTATCTTCGTTTAGGGCTGGTTCGCCACTGAATGGTTGAGAAAAACCGTATACCGGAAGAAAATGAACAGGATGAAGCTTGATCGCCTTTACTTCGATATGCTCTGGCAGCGAAGGTGGATTCGAATTGTCTGTCTTCTTGGGATATGGACGCTGATCGGGTTCGTTTTCGCGAGTCAACTTTATCTGTTTGCCATGAACACCGGGCGGAAAACCACCTTGTCTTACGTTCTGCAATGGGAGATGACACGCTGGTGCCTCTGGGCCGCTCTTACTCCCTGGATCGTTCGGCTTGTGCGGGTTCATCCAATCCAGACACCCCGCCTCGTTTCGAAAATCTCCAAACACCTCTTCCTCAGCATCCTGATTTCCTTTGTCCACATAGTACTGTTCAGCCTGACATACTGGTTGATTACAAGCCTGATTCGCGCAGCACAATCGAAAGAGCCATTTCTTACTCAACTGTCTTCGCTCGATATCTTCGAACCCTTTCAAGTCTTCAAGTACGCGTTTCCTCTCGACTTTCATCTGGGCATCTTTGTTTACTGGCTAATCCTTGTTTCGCTGCTTACCATTCGGTTCTACCGAAACGCCGCGCAACTGCAGTTGGAGCTGACGAAAGCACAATTGCAGGCCCTGAAGATGCAAATCCATCCTCATTTTCTTTTTAATACTCTGAATTCCATTTCCGCTTTGCTCCACAAAGATCCGGAATCCGCCGATGAAATGGTGGGGAGTCTCGGAGATTTCCTGCGTTTGACCTTGAAGAATTCCGGGGCGGAAGAAATTCGCCTTGAAAAGGAGATGGAGTTTCTAAAATGCTACCTGGAAATCGAGCAGATCCGGTTTCATGATCGCCTGATTGCGAGCTTTGAGCTTGATTCGGAAACGCTGGATGCTATGGTGCCCAACATGTTGTTTCAGCCGATCATCGAAAATGCCATCAAGCATGGTATTGCCGAACGTACCGATCTTGGTCACATTGAAATTCGAACAAAGCGTCATGATGGAAAGCTTCGGATAACGATCGAAGATGACGGCCCGGGATTGGCAAGCGGATCCGACGCCGTCGCCAGTCAAGGTATTGGACTTCGTAATACACGGGCCAGGTTGAATCATCATTACGGGAATGACCATCACTTCTCTTTGGAGAACACTCCCGCGGGAGGGCTTTTGGTTACAGTGGATATACCATTTCTCAAATCCGACAGCGTTGCACAGGAGAATTCCCATGCTGCAGATACGAACTCTTATCGTGGATGACGAACCTCTTGCGAGAGAAAGGATCCGTCAAATGCTGAAGCGAGATCCGGAGTTCGAGGTTGTTGGAGAGTGCGGCAGCGGCAGCGAAGCAGTGGCTGCCATTCGAAGACTTCGTCCTGATCTGCTCTTTCTTGATGTTCAGATGCCTCGAGTCGACGGTTTCGGCGTCCTCAGACAACTGGAAACGGGTCGGATCCCCGGTGTGATTTTTGTCACCGCATACGATCAATACGCCGTGAAGGCATTCGAGGTTCACGCTTTGGATTACCTGTTAAAACCGTTCAAGCGGAAACGTTTTGAAGAGGCTCTGAACCGTTTCAAAGATCAGTTTTCCAGGGAAAAGAGTACGGGCCTGGCAGAACGGACTTTGGCGCTGCTGGAGAACCTGAACCGGGACCGTTCCTTTCTAAACCGCCTGGTAATTCCCAAAGATGGAAGAGCGCTTTTGGTAAAGGTGAATGAAGTCGATTGGTTTCAGGCCGAAGATAATTATGTTCGACTCCATCGTGGCAGCGAATCCTACCTTCTTCGTGAGTCCCTCAGAAACCTGGAAGATCAACTCGATCCTGAAAAGTTTCTTCGCATTCATCGAACCGCGATTGTAAATCTGGATCGCATTCAAGAACTGCAACCCTGGTTTCATCGCACCAGCCGCGTCCTGTTGCAGAACGGTACCGTGATTCCCATGAGCCGAAGATTTAAGCAGAGACTTTCTTCGATGCTGAAGAAGCCGGTGAAATAGTCCGATTCCCTTTTGGCGCATGCATAGCCATTCCTCTTCCGGATATGTGGGGCAGACTTTGGGTGAAGAAATAGATCGTCTCCAAGAAGAGAAGAATCAATTTGACTCTCAAAAGGTCCGCGTGTGGGAAGACGGCTATCAAGAAACTGAGGAGTATCTCAGGATTCGACGGTTATGGGGCGGAACTGTCGACGATATCCTCGATGGCATGCAAATTGTAACGTGAGTGCATAAACTATTAGGAGAAACCAATGTTAAAGAGAATTGCGTTATTGATTGTTGTAATGTCTTTTCCATTTCTTTTCACAGCATGCGGAGATGGGAATGGAAACCCAGCTATTCCATCGAACGAGAGGCTCGCGGGCGCTGAGACGGGTTTTGTGGAAGGGCAGGTTCTGATCGGGCCGAATTGTCCGGTAGAAAGAGTGAATGAGCCATGTGAAATGGATGCGATCGTATATGCAGCCCATCGTCTTGCGATTCTGGATTCACAACGGATGACGGTCAAGGAAGTACCGTTCGACTCCAAAGGAAATTTTCGTACGGATCTTCAGCCCGGATCCTATCTGGCTGAACTTTCTCCAAACGATATCGGAATCGTCAAGTCCGAGCCGAAACCATTTCAAGTCGAGTCAGGAGTGACCACAATACTGACGATTGAAATTGACACGGGGATCAGATAGCCGGGGATTACGCCGTGCCGGGAATAACTCACTCTTTTTCGAAAACAGATTGTTGAAGAATCCGTTCTGCAAACGACTCAAGTGGCGGGAGTGAAAACCGCCTAAAAATAGAGGCGCTGCATATTTGATCTTATTCTTCGTCCCCAAGTTCGTTTCGCCATTGTGAATCCATTTCGCTCAGCGAAACGCCGTACGCATTCTGAAACGCTTCCTCAAAGTCCATTTCTTTTCCCAGGTTTTCGAGCAATTCGTTCAACTGGTAAGGCGGGTAGCGGTTCATCAGAAATTCAGTAAAGGAAAGCGACTGCGCATAAAGGATGCCTGCCACTGCGGAATTTGCGCCGGTAAAACTCCCCCCAAGGCTCTTGATTGATGGAAGCTGTTTCCGAAGAATCAATTGGGAAAGCGCTTCCATCTCTTTCGGGCCAAGCGTTTTTCCCTCCGAAATCTGTGCCAGACCTTCTTGCAGCCAGACGGGACAATTCTCCGAAGTCTTAAAGCGGACAAAGGAGTGAGCAAGCTCGTGGATCAGGACTTCGCGAAGATCATTTGTGATCGTTTCGATGCCCTTCATAGGAAGTCGGATCTTGCCGTCATTTACGCCTCCGGCCCAGTAAGGCATGTCGGTTACACGGAAAAACTGCTGCCTCGGATAGAAGACCACAATAAAAGGGGCTGACGGATAGGCTTCAAATCGACTACCAAGTTGTTGATAGGTTTCTTCCAGGAAGCTGGAAATCTCGTTTACAAGCAGCGCATCGACCGTGCCGCCGTCGTAACGGATCAGGAAATGGCGGCTCGACGTGTTTTCGTATTCGCTGGAGGCAGTAGTTTCCTTGTTGAGCCGGTCGAGTTTTTCTTTGATCACGGGGTCCGCATGAATCGAATAGGATTTTCGCCAATAGGCCTGCGCTTCAGACAAATCCTCCTTCCGCCATGCAATCTCTCCTAGAAAATTGAGCGCTTCCGTTTCGTTTGGAGCCTGTTTCAAGACTTCATTGAAATAAAACTCCGCGTTCCAGTCATCCTGAAGCACGAAATAGATCTCCGCGAGGTTCAGCTCCGTCTTCCGGCCCGGCGCGAGTTTGTGGGCCTTTTTGAAGTATTCCAGTGCTGCAGAAAAGTCCTTTTTTTGAACAGCTTCGAAACCTTTTCCAGTGTATGAATCGGAGAGCGCCACCTTTGCCGCAGCATCGGTCCGGCTCTTTTTTTCAAGGAGGGCGATTTCTTCCGGGGAAAGGGGCGCACTTTTTTCGCCCTGTTTCTGCAAGGATTCCGGGATCTCCGGTTCTTCTTTTTTCGCTGTCGCCGTTTTCTCGATTCTTGCCACCATCGATTTCGGCATTCCGATGATTCCTTTTCCGATCTTGTATTTGACTTCTTTTCCTTCCTCCCACGCGGAATCGCACTCGATCTGTTTTCCATTTCTCAGATGGACGATGTCCGCGTGCACTTGCCCCCCGATCCAAAAGGTAAGCATGATCGCGGCGGTCCTTACAAATCGCGTTTTCATGTTATTGCCAGATCTTTTGCAAAGGGACCGCCCGGGCCGGAGAGGCCTGTTGTAGAAATACTGGGGGCAGACGCGTTGCTGCAGACTGCGCTTCTCGCTCGGTTTCGTACAGCCCGTAGAGGACACGGTAGCAGGATTGTCCCTTGTACTGCAAGGGTAAAATCAAAAAGTCTTTCGCATCAGGCACGGCCTGCAGTGATTCCAGCACCGTTTTTTCCTGACAGGCGATCAATAGTTGAATTGTAAATTTTGATTTCCTGTTCGCAGTTTCCTGCTTCCATGCAAATGCAGCTTGCGGAATCCGTCCCGATTGGAGCAGGGTCATGGCTGCTGATGGTTCACCCTGAGAATCGGTGGAAGATGTTTGAGTAGTTGTTTCGACGGATGTTTGGGTTTCGGGTTTCTTGGAAGGTAAAACGGTATTTGGCACGTCCGGGATGCCACTTGAATGTTTGGTTTTGACTCCGAACCAGTAATAGGCGGCGGAAGCGCAAATGAGAACCAGAACGGCGATCGCGGATATGGAACGCCGGGAGACTTCCCACCGTGGTTTCACCTCGGCAATCTCTTCCTCTTCTGTTAATAATCCACGAGAAAAAGGTACCGGGATCGGCTTGAGTGGTATCGCAGGTACGGGTTCAGCGCTCTCAGGTTCAGCAGGGCCTTCGGCATCGAGAACCGTCGCGCTCGTAATTTCCTGTGGATGCGGCTCTTCTTCAGGCTCCTTGTGCAAATCTTCCACCGTTGGAATTTGCACTACTTCACCCAGTGAAACTCTCTCCTCGTAAGCGGGTGTTTTGTCCGGAACGGGAGTTTCTTGCTCCGGTTCGCCGGCCTTCTGCGGCTCTTGTTTCACTGCTGGTTCCAATTGTGGTTCCAATTTCGGTTCGAGCAAAGCCATTTGAAGAGGGGCCCGCCGAGCCAGACCCAGGTACTGTAAGGCAACGGCCATTTTGCAAATCTCGAACGTGTCGATTCCGGCAAGGTGTGCTATCTCATCCAGCGATCGCTTTCCATCCATACGCGAAACTACCGCGTCAGCCCTCAGCCCGTAACGAACGTACTTTTCATGAAAATCGGATGACAGTCCGTAAGTCGCCTCAGGAGATTCAATATGTTGCAGAACCCACGCGCGGTCCTGGCTCTTCAGAATGCCCTCAAAGATCACCTGCGGAACGGGAAGATTCAGCTTGATGATTTCTTTCGGCAAACTGCCTTCCAGAACCTGATAGTTCCCGTCAGTCAGAAGCAAAAGACGGTGGCAAATCCCCTCAACCTGCGCTCTTGCGCCCCACAGGAGATCACGCGGGCTGAGGTAACCAAGCTCTACGAGGGTTTTTCCCAACGAAACATTTGGTTTTAGACGCGCCTGGGCATCTTCAACCTGTTCCGGCGTAAGTTTTCCTGCGAGCCGCAGCACCTCTGTAAGACGGTCCGATTTTTCATTGGAAGAGGCAAACGCAATCGTACCGTCCTGAAAATATACAACTTTAACAAATGGTCCGGGTTCCACACGAAGCATTCCGGTCAGACCGGAATCGGCAGCGTCTTTAAGAAGCTCAATCAGGCTGATTGCGGTCAACGATCCACGTGTGGGCGACTGCATGGTTCGTTAACTACTCTTCTGGGCGATCTGTTTCAACGCACGCTTCGCGATATTGCGGTCGTCGGATGCAAGAAATTTCGTATCCAATGCCTTCTCATATAGATTGCGAGCTGCGGCAACCTGTTTTCGCGCTTCGGAAACCTGGCCAAGCCGAACGTAAACGCTTGCCAGAATCCACTTCGGTTCATCGGGACGCCGGGCCAGAATCTGGTTGAGTAGATCAGTGGCTTCTTTGTAGCTTCCCTTTGCGTAATTCATCTCCGCCATCGCAAGCAAAGACTGCTCATTGTTGGGATACTGCTCCAGGACTTTTTGAAAAGCATCTTCTGCTTCCGCATAGTTTCCTGCTGCGGTCAGACGTCTTCCTTCCAGGTTGGCACGATAGATCATCGCGGAGGCCTGATTGTAATTCAAGTGTAAGAGTTTCTCGGCCTGACTGTGGTAATCGCGGTAATCAGGATAGGAGAGCACCTGATGGTACGCGCTTGTGGCCTCTTTCCTCATTCCGATCTGGTCGTAAGCGTTTCCCAGCTCCAGATACGTCCGTGGAAGGATCCATGATGGGGCTGTGGGTTTGGTGGCGATGAGTTTTTGGATTTCCTCGATACCTCGATCCGGATCCAGTTGCTTGATGTATGAGCGGGCCAGCTTCAACCACGCCTGGGTCTTGACCTCTTCCGTGTAATTCGTAACCGATTGGTTACATTTCTCCAGAATTTCCCGATAAATATCAGCGGCCTGGTAGTAGTCGTTGATTTCATCCGAGTAGAGTGTGCCCATCCAGAAGTGAAACCAGGCGTTGTCCGGGTGTTTTTTGTGATAGGTTTCGACAATCCGGAGCGCGTCGTAAGGCTCTTCTTCAAAATCAGCATAAAAACGGGCGAGGATCAGTTGTGATTCGTCGCCAAAATAGAGCGATTTTTGTCCCGCTTCCGTCAACAGAGACAACCCTTTCTCACGGCTGCCGCCCGGGAGAAACAGAAGCGCTTTCAGAACTTTTGCGAACCCTGGAAGGGTAGAGGCAAAATAATGATAGACCCCGAGGTTGTAATAGGCGTCGTATTGTTTCGGATAGATCTTCAGGACTTCTTCCAGATAGAACTTTCCCTTGGCCGCATCCCGCCCCGCGGAGAAATAACTGCTGCGAAGTCCCTTGACACGGGAACGCAGGCTGTAGGCATTTCCCAGATAAAACAACCCTTGAGCGTCCCTCTTGTTTTTGTCAAGAAGATCTTCCGATCTGCTGATGGTTTGTTTCAGATAATTGTCGAAGTTCTTGTCGAACTCGGTATTCTTCGCATCTTTGTCATAGATATAAGCGCGGAAGATTTTCCACCAGTATCCATTTGCGGTAAAGAAGGAAACGGCAGGATTGTTCGGGTGTCTTTTCTCCATCTGTTGTAGGAGCTCAATTCCCTCGTCAAATCTGGCATCGAGAAAGAGATTATTCGCCTGTATGATCACAGAATCCAATTCCTGGTCCGTGTGTACAGGATCGGCAGGCAGCGGAATAGACACCGCGAAGGACACAATCAGAAGCAAGAAAAAGGCGCGGAAATTCATGAGAATAAAGGAAAAGACCCGTGTATTATAATTCTCAAACCGAAATGGGTCAATGAAACTGCCGTAAGCGCGTAAGCGCCGCAAGCGAGAGGGGCACGAACGAGGCAGATCCTACTGCAGCAGGAACTGGATGAGCTTGGATTCGTCGATCGTGAGCTGCTGTCGTTTGTAATCGATCAAGCCTTCTCGTTTGAAGCGCCCGATGAGGGCATTTACCGCTGGACGATCTGTAGAAAGCAGCCGCGCTAATTCTTCCTGAGAGAGGGTGAGACTGGTCCGGCTCTTTCCGTTTTTGTCTCCGTTCTTTTTCCCTAACTTCAGGAGCAGCTTGGCAAACCGCTGCGATTCATGATTCGAGGAAAGCACTTCCAATTGTTCCTTTGCCTGAGAAAGTCTTCTGCAAAAGAAGCTGAGGAAATAACCGACAACTTCGGGCTTGCTATAGAGCAGTTCGAAGAACATGCGTGCTTTGATGGAGGCGACGATGGTTTCTTCGAAGGCGATCGCCTGATCTTTTCTGCGTCCACTCTCACACAGACAAAGCTCACCGAAAAATCCTCCCTGGCGGATCATCTCGACGGTTTTCTCTTTTCCGTCGAGACTGATCACAGAAACCCGCACTCGTCCCTTCTGGATCCAGAAAAGTTCATTTGCCGGATCCCCCATCAAGTAGATAATCTGGTTTCTTTTAATTCTCTTGGTAAAAAAAGCGTATTCGAAGCCTCCAGCCTGATCAATGATAAAACCGGTTAGCGCTTGACACTGTTCATGGGTCCAAGATTTCATTTTTCGATACTCCCCGATAGGTACGCGTTTCGGCTTGGGATTGCTGAAAAAAGCGTGTCAGTATACCTTTTTTCAGCTATTTCTGTCAATTTCTCCTCGAGACTCAGGTGCCGAAACCAGTTCTGTAGGTCACAGGCACGGGCCTTACTCTTCAAGAAGTTTCGAAACGGTTTGCGGCCAGGTGGCGGCTCTTGAGGATTCGTAGCCGGCCGAACCCATTGATTCGGCGAGCGAATTGTTATCAAACAGCCTTTCAATTCGGGAGGCGAGCTCGGAAGGTTCGGGAAGGAAGACACAACCGTTGACTCCATCCTGAACGAGTTCGGCAGGGCCGCCGCTATCGATCGCAGTGAGAACCGGTTTTCTAGAGCGAAAGGCTTCGAGGGTTACCAGTCCGTAATCTTCGTTTAGAGGGGCATAGTAAACTGCCCGGCAGCGGGCATAAAGATCCACCATTTGGTCCTCGGTTACATGGCCGGGCATTTCGATCCGGTTTTCTAATTTATGTTGCCGGATCAATGCATCAATCTTTTCCTTTTCGGGGCCATCTCCTATGATAACAGCGCGACCTGCGCCTGTCCGGGCCAACGCTTCGATCAGTAACGGAATCCGTTTCAGCGGAGTGAGCCGGGCAGGAGAGAGAATAAAATCATCATATCCATCGGTTCGATACTCACGTTGTGGAGGGGGCGGATAAAGGACCAGGCTTTGAATATTTCCCCATTGCAGCAACGACTTCTGAACTGTTTTTGACTGCGCAAGGAGCCGCCGCACGTTGTGTCTGAGATAATAGTTATCGGCGTGGCGGATCAAACTGCGGCGCACCGATTCTTTGATTTTTCCTTTCCAACTCAATTGTGGGGTCCATTGGTTCCAGAGATCGTAGTATTCGCGCATCCTGTGGTTCAACCAGCAGGTGTGGTGGGGATGTTTCAAAACATAGGACGGATAGCGGAGAGAGATCAGCCGGTCGACCTGTTTCGCAGTCCCCGTCAGTTCAACATCGGTGAGTCTGGTCGCAAGATATGCCGAAAACTGACGGCCAAAGCGGTTTTGCGGCGTGGTGAGAATCTCAGCCTCGTGTCCGGCTTCCCGAAAGGCGCTTGCCAGCGCTCTTGCAATCACCCGGTGTCCCCCTTCTACAAAAGGGACATCCGATGTGGCAACGAGGATCTTCACAAGAGCGAACGTCTACTTCGGCGGTTTCTTGTTTTGGGCCTGTTTCGCCGCAACATCCGCACTTGCGCTCACGGTAATTCGCACGATGCGACCCGGGAAATTAATATTCTCCAGCGACTTCGGCGCCGAGATCATGAAAGCGTTCCTGGGAGTCATATAGATATAAAGCCCGTCTGTGTTCGCCTGTTCCCAGGTAATCGGAACAGCGCGCGCCGGCCCGCCCATAATCACATTCTTTCCCTGAATCTTGTATTTGGCAAGCAAATCCTTTAGCAGGATAGCGCTGACGTTGGCGTTGCCGATCTTGATCTTGCCGGTTGCAAGAGAAGCGTAATCGGCAAATGGGACACTCACGACCAGCGCCTTTTCGTTGTAGATCTCCAGTGCTTTTGCCGGGGGTCTTTTCTTCGCCCCGGGTTTTGGTTTTGCCGGTTGTTGCGGTTGAGTGGACGCCTTAGGCTCAGTTGCCGCTTTTTCTTCTGATTTTTTGCACGCGGCAATAGAAAGAATCGCAAAAATGCACGCAAATGCGAGGAGTTTTTTCATCTCTTGCAATACCTCTTGCTTGAAAGTTTCGCCAGTGGAGGCGAGAAATCGTTTGATCATAGCTTACGAGTTCCGAAATGTCAAAAACACCTCTCGCGAGGATCTACGCGACGGAAACAGTTTTCCCTGCAACTCGTATCTTATGATGTTGTGAATATCTCCCAGCCGATTTTAGCCGGGTGCCGGAAGGCGCCGATTACGGCTACGGAAATGTGGTCTGAAAATAATATTGAAATTCATGCATAATGGTTTGGACGTCCTAAATTCTGAAATCAGAAATCTGGAATCTAAAATCAGATGAGCCGCTTATTCAAGATTTACCTGGGAATGATTGCTGCCTGGCTGCTGCTTACGATCATTGGCGGCGATTGGTCGGAGTCGCTCCGGACGATCCTCCGGGCTTGTCTCTTCATTCTCACAGTTTATTATGCCTTCCGCTTAACTCGAAAACTTTTACGCAAGTTTCTCTGGCGAATCCGCAGGAAACTCATTCTATCCTATATTTTCATCGGTTTTGTTCCCGTCATGTTGTTGTTCGTTCTTGTTGGTCTCGGCTTTTTCATCTTTATGGGGCAGGCTACTTCGGAGATGTTCCAGTCGAATTTGGACGGTTACATCCTGCAGACAAGAATCGAAAGTCAGAAACTGCTTCACATGACGGAAATGATGGGAGGGGAGCACGCTCTCAGACGCTGGCTCCGTGAGTTAGCGCCGGAGGACGCAAAATGGCTGGAATTGGCAGAGATTACGTTGTCCGGCCCGGATGGCCGTAGTCAATTACAGGGAGGTTCATCCGGCGATCTGCCGGAATGGGTTCACACGAAGGAGTTTTCCGGTTTTGTCATTCGCGATTCCCATCCATGGATCGCTGCCATCCATCACGATCCGGAGAGCAAAAGGTCGATTCAGATGCTTGTTCCGGTGAGCTCTTCGTTATTGGAGGCGGTCAAGAAGCGCACGGACGCAGATATCCACTATCTTCCGTTTTCCGAGTCGCATAGCGCGGAGAAGGAGTTGCAGGAAACGCTTGCGACATCGAAGAATCAGCCTGCGTGGCCGGTCTGGTGGGACATCCCCGTCTGGTGGCTGAGCCTGCCTGATCAGTACGATTGGTCTACTGGCGCGAAAATCAGCTTGTTTCAGCTCGATAAGGACAAAAAGAAAGACACAGGTTCTCCGGAAACCGTGGTGGTGATTGATGAGAAGGTGGACGCCATGCCCGGTGAGAACACTGATGACGATCTCCCGCTGGGTGCATTCTGGGTCCGCACGAATGTCTCCCGTGTTTATAACCACATCTTCGCGCGCAGCACTGCGCTGCAGAAGTTTGTTTATGGTCTCATACTTGCAGTGGCAATCTTTTTCTTGATCATTGAGCTTTTCTCTGTGATCTTTGGATTGCTGCTTGCCCGTTCAATTACTACGTCCGTTCACAATCTTTTTGAAGGCACGGAGAGAATCAAGAAGGGAGACCTGAATTACAAGATCAAGGTGCATGCGCAGGATCAACTGGGTGAACTGGCAATGTCTTTCAACAGCATGACTGAGAGCATCAAGAACCTGCTGGTTGATAGTTCGGAAAAAGAAAGACTTGCGGAATCCCTGCGCATTGCGCGCCAGATGCAGCAGAACTTGTTGCCGCGAGAGATTACTTCGGTAGGAGCCATTCAAATCGCAACACTCAATCTGCCTGCTCAAGAAGTGTGCGGCGATTACTACGACATTATCCGTAAAAGTGACGAAGAAATGGCGATCATCGTGGCAGATGTTTCCGGAAAAGGCCCCAGCGCGGCCCTCTATATGGCCGAAGTAAAAGGGGTCATGCTGTCCGTCAGCCGGCGCACAATCCTGCCCAGAGAAGTGCTGCTCGAAGCTAACGCTATCCTTGCCCCAACCCTCGATTCCCGTAACTTCATTACCATGACCTACGCTCTGATCAATGAACCTGCCCGAATCATGAAACTCAGCAGGGCAGGACACAATCCAATCCTCCATTACTCAGCTGCCGGTGGCAGGGTAGATATTGTGCAGCCAGGCGGAATCGCGCTGGGCATGGGAAAGAACGGGATGTTTGAAAAGACTTTGGAGGAGGTTGAGCGCAAACTGGATTCGGGAGATATTCTGGTTTTCTACACGGATGGATTGACGGAAGCCATGAACGAAACGAACCAGCTTTATGGACTTTCGAGACTTTCTTCAATCATTCTTGCAAATAAAGAAAAGTCTACCGAAGACATCAAAAGTGCCATCCTCCTGGACCTGAATGGATTTCTCAACCGCCAGGAGCCTCAGGATGATGTAACGCTGGTACTCCTCAAAATGCCGTAAAGGATACAGTGGTACTTTATGATATTCTTTTTACGTGGAAGAGAACCCGAAAAAGGAAGAAATCAAAGTTCAGGACAAGCGTCACTTTGACAGGGATGGAAATGTAGTTCTCCAGAATGAAGAGAAAGCCACATTTCCTCAGAATGAGGCCGCGGAACCGCCACTCCCCGAATCGCCTGAAAAGCTCGATCTCATAGCTGTTCTCTTCACTTATGTCCATACCGCGCTCATTTACCTGGGCGATCTTCCTGATCCGGCTACGAACTCAGTCTCGCAGAACCTGCCCGGCGTACAGCAGATGATCGATATCCTGGATCTGATGCAGGAAAAAACAAAGGGTAACCTGACTTCAAACGAAGGGAAGTACCTGGAAAGCGCTCTTTTTGATTTACGTATGCGCTTTCTGCAAAAGGCGAACATCATAAAATGAGGCTCCTTGTTCTTGTACTGTTCCTGCTTTTCCAGCCGCATCTCTTTGCCCAGGATGTGCTTGTCATTCAGGAGGAGAAGAAATCCCCGAAGGACGAAGCAACCGGCGGTCCACTATCGGAAGAAGACCTGACGCGTCTTTCTCAGGAAGGATTTAAACTCTTCTACGAGAAATGGCGTGATTTTGAAACGGCATTCAAGGATGGTGATCCGGAAAAGGAAGAAAAGGCGCTAAAACAAATTCTAGTTTTACGGTCTCAGTACTCGCTCCCGAAGATCACTGAATTTGCTGTTGGGTTGATCCAGCATGGAAAAGAGGAGCTTTCCCGAAAAAGACCCGATGCCGCATTACATCTCTTTGAGACGGCTGCAAGGCTGGATCCCTCTTTGCCATATGCATATTATTCACAGGCAAAGGTTCATTTGACCAAGGGAATCAGGGGAATAGGCCCGGCGGCAGCTGCCTCGATGGAAGGAGTTCTTGCTCCCTTGCGAACGCCGGCCGGCAAGATGTATTTCTATTCAAAGTATGTTCTGATTCTCTGGGTTACGGTGCTTGCGCTTGGGTTCTGTTTTGCGCTTGTGCTGTTTGCGAAATACAATCACGTTTTTCGTCATGAGGTTGTGGAACGGGTTCGTTCAGAGCGGCCGGTCCTGGCGGGTTTCCTTGCATGGAGTCTCCTGTTTCTTCCGCTGATACTGTTTCTCGGACCCTTCTGGCTTGCGCCTTTCTGGATGATGATCTTTTGGGTGCATGCGCGTGTTTCGGAAAAAATTCTATCTGTCCTGATTCTTCTGCTCATAGCCGTGGGTTTTTCCGCGTATCGCTCGGTACTTGACAACTCCCGGGCGAGCAAAGATCCTTCGATCGCCAGCTACATTTCCGTTTTTTCGGAAGGTGCTACATTGAAATCGATTGCGGATTTTGAAAAATATGCTGCGGAGAATCCCACAGAACGCGATGCATCGATTCTGCTTGCGAATCTGTACAAGACCGACCGGCGCATGACATTCGCCACCGAGATCCTTCACAAACATCTCATCAGTCACCCGGACGATGCCCGGGCATACAATAACCTGGCAGTCATTTTCTACTTGCAAGGAGAGACGGATACTCCTCTTCGTCTCGCTCAAAAAGCGGCAGGTCTGGATTCCCGAAACCCGATTTATTCGTATAACCTTTCCAAGCTGCAGAGAGCGAAGTTCAATTTCAGTGAGGCGCAGCGTTATCTGGACGTTGCTCGCAAACTGGATTTTCAACTCGTTGAGACCTTCGAGGCAGCCCCTCAAGAAAGATTGATCGATGCCGTCCCATCCGAGCAAATTGTGTGGCAGAAGTTAAAAAAGGAGAATCGCCGGAGTGTGCTTCCGTTTCAGGATCCCTTCAGCCTTCTTATAGTCGGATTCCTGCTTTTTGCTGTGCTTTTCGGACTCAGAAGCCGGAAGAATGCGGCCCGGGACTGTGTAAAGTGCGGTGAGGCCTTCTGCAAAAAATGTCAGCCTTCAAACAAAGATTATCCGTTTTGTATCCAGTGTTTGCACATTTTTGTGCGAAAGGACGGTGTCTCGTCTGTGTCCAGGAAGGAAAAGATGCATGAAATCGAACAACATGCCAGAAGACAGGGATTGTTCGTGCGTCTTTCTTCGCTGGTCATGCCCGGCGCTGCCGGGATTTACGGGAATCAGACTATATCCGGGGTCTTGCTGCTGTTGTTCTGGCTCTTCCCCCTTGCTCTTCTCGTGTTTAGCTGGAAATATGCCAACCTTTCGTACCTGGAACCAGCCGAAGGAATGAAGATTCTCACACCTTTCTTGATCTTTGTTCTTGCCGTCGTCTATCTTCTTGCTAATGTCCCGCACTTGCTGAAGTCAAAATCCTGAACAGTTGCGGGGCGCACCGGGGTGCACGACAAATTTGTTGTAAGAAAGCATGTTTACGGTTTGTAACGCCAGCGTCACGCTGGCAGAGCTCGAGCTGGAATCTCTGTTTTGGCCGGCGAGACGCCAGCGGTACAAACCGCTTTCTCAAGTCCTACAACAAATTTGTCGTGCACCCGGCGCACCGTGCAGCCTCCACAATTTGCTATAATGGTTTCTGCCCCCTGAAAAACCTTTTGAAATTATGGCTCTCGAAGGAACGCTCGAAGATTTCAGTTTGGCGGATATTTTCCAGTTGATTGGAATTCAACGCAAGACTGGAATTTTGACCCTGAAGAATCCTAAAGAAACCGTGACCGTCACGTTTCACAGCGGTATGGTAATCGGTGCTGATAACAGTCCCAGGAAGTTGGAAGATCGGATAGGCAAAGTCCTTGTGAAAACGGGGCTGATCACACAGGAACAGCTCCGCGATGCGCTGGAACATCAGCAGAAGACCTTGCAGAAAATCGGGTTCATTCTGGTCGACCAGAAGTATATCTCCAGGGACGAACTGAAAGAGGCCCTGAGAATTCAGGTTACGCAAATGATTTACCGGCTGTTTCGATGGAACTCCGGAGAGTATTACTTTGACCAAAAATCCCATGTGGATCCGGACTCGGACGAAAGCATTCCGCCCATGAGTGCCGAGAGCATTTTGATGGAAGGGATTCACATGATTGATGAGTGGCCGCTGATTCAGAAGAAGATTCCACATTTCGACGTGATCTTCCGGCCTCTGGTGGCCGCGAACGATCTGGCTTCCTCAGATTTGCGGAGCGATTCGAATGGATCGGAGAAAATCCGGCTGAGCAAAGAAGAAGAAATGGTGTACCGGCTCGTGGATGGCAAAAATTCCGTGGCTGATATTATTGACAGCAACAAGCTGGGCGAGTTTCATACCTGTAAAGCATTATATGAACTGCTCGAACGAAAGATCATTGAACCATACGTTACGACGCCCCGCTCTTCCAGCCAGCAAGCGGTTCAACCGGTTCCACTGGAGGCTCCTGTGGTTGCGCCTGCCGCGGGTAAGGGCGCTTTTTGGGCTCTGGGACTTGCGCTGGCTGCTCTGTTCTTCCTGAATCTTGGCGATCCATTGAAACTTGGTTGGTTGAGGTTCTTTCAAAAGGGAGATGAATCTATTCTTGCCTCCAGCGCGGATGTAACCCGCTTGCAGCTTGTGGACTCCGCGATCTTGATGTACTTTGAAGTGAACGGACGTCTACCTGTAAAACTGGAAGAACTTGTAGTTGCGCGCTATCTCGGCCCGGAGAATATCGCTGACGCTCGTTCCAGGCCATACCTCTATTCCAATGACGGGATTACATATACCTTGAGCGGTTATACAGCGGATGGAAAGGCGGAACCCCGGTTGCATTTTCAAAGGACCTTGACGCAAGAACCGGGGGTCCTGCAAAAAACAAAACCGGTGGCTCCGGTGATAAATCTGGAAAACTGATCCTTCGTTTTTAATTCCTGATGCCCCGGTGAATATGGAAGTTATCTTTATGGGAAGCGGCACATCCATGGGTGTGCCAACGATCGGATGCGAGTGCCGGGTCTGTCTTTCGGACAATCCGAAGAACAAGAGAACCAGGCCATCACTTCTGATCCGCGCCGCCCGGTTAAACCTGGTCATAGATACCGCCACGGATTTTCGAGCCCAGGCGATCCGGGAAGGTTTGACCCGCGTGGACGCAGTTCTTTACACTCATTCTCACGCAGATCATATTCTGGGTCTGGACGATTTGCGACCGTTTAATTTCCATCAGAAGATGCACATCCCCTGTTTTGGGAATGAGCCAACGCTGGAAAGCATTTGCGATACATTCAAATACGTGTTCACCCAGCCGCAACCCGGGGGATCGATTCCGAGAATTGAGCCTCGCGTAATCCGGGAACGGTTCGAATTTGGAGGCATTCCGATTCAGCCTTTGCCCATTTTGCATGGCAGAATGCCGATCTTCGGATATCGAATCGGTAATCTCAGCTACATCACCGATTGCAGCGAGATTCCGGCCGATACATATTCTCTTTTGCGCGGGACCTCTGTTCTGATTCTGGGCGTTCTGCGGTACGACCCGCACCCGACGCATTTGAATCTGGACGAGGCGCTGAGAATCATCGAGCGGGTGCAGCCGGAACGTGCCTATTTCACCCATATCAGTCACGACTTTGATCATGACCGTACCAACGGGGAACTGCCGGAACACGTCCAGCTTTCCTACGACGGGATGAAGTTTGAGATGGCAGAGCCATGAAGGTGCATTTTGGATTCGATGCATGGCCCGTTTCAGAGGGCGGCGCGGTTGCTTCACTGGGAAATTACGACGGTGTTCACATCGGTCATCAGGCTATTCTGACCAGGGTTGTAGCGGCTGCCCATGAATTGTCTGTTCCCGCCGTTGCAGTAACTTTCGATCCCGTACCCAGGAAAGTTTTGGCGCCGTGGGCTGCCCCGCCTTTGATTCAAACCCTGGAGCAGCGCTTGCGCAAGCTGGAATCGCTTCATCTGGATCATACGATTGTCGTAGCATTTGATTCGCATTTCGCGCAGAGAAGTCCTGAAGACTTTGTCCGCGAGTTTTTGGTGTGCGCTCTGCGGATCCGTTGTTTTGTTGTCGGAGAGCACTTCTCTTTCGGTCACCGGAAGAGGGGGAACATTGAGTTACTCCGCCGGATGGGACGCGAGTATGATTTTTTCGTGGAAGCGGTGCCGGAAGTTCGGGCAGGTGAGCGCAGGGTTTCCTCTACACTTGTGCGCGAGTGCATCCTTGCGGGAGAGATGGAGCAAGCCAACCGTTTCCTGGGATCGCCGTTTGCTCTCGCGGGAACTGTCGTCGAAGGGGAAAAACTGGGAGCACGTCTGGGCATCCCAACAGCGAACCTTCGTGCTGAGAATGAGATCCGGCCCGCAAACGGCGTGTACGTCACGCAAGTGATGCTGGACTCGCAACGCTATGATTCGGTTACAAATGCCGGGTTCCGGCCAACCGTCGATGGAAGAACGTGGACAGTTGAATCCCATCTACTTCAATTTTCGGACGATCTTTACGGGAAGAAGATCGAACTTCAGTTCCTGGTGCGGATTCGTGAAGAAATCCGTTTTGCTTCCGTAGAGGATCTGAAATCCCAGATTCACCGGGATGTTGAATTCGCCCGCCACTACTTTCGAGGTTAAGGATTTCACCGCCGAGGCGCAGAGCCCGCGGAGATAGGAAATAAAACCACCAGATGAATCCGTCTTATTGCGCTTTTTTCCAGAGGGATTCCCAGTACGCCTTGGCCTTGTCCACTTCCATCTGCTTCTTCAGGATCTGAGGTTGCGTAAGTTCGAAAAACTCGCAAAAGTTCGCTTTTTCCTTGTCAGGCACCCAATCGGCTGCCGGTTCGGAACATTTATTGGGGGAGAATTCGTCATAATATAGACAGTTCAAGCAAGAATGGAGAGCCGTGGAACAATAGGGGCAAAGCTCGTGGTGCCGCAACGGAGAGGCGGCGGAGACCTCCTTGTGACACCTATGGCATCGAAACATCGTTGACCCTGGCGCTATTATAGCAGGCCTGGTTGTCAACTCAAGCGGGTGCCCCGACACCGAAACCGGTTGAAGTGAATATAATGATAGAGGTCCGGATTTTGACCGAGGTATTCAGTATGACAGATTTGAGAATTGAAGTTCATTCGAAAGAAGGCGTTGCTGTAGTCGAACCAATCGGATATATCAACGCGCATACGGCAAAAGATTTTGAAACGGCGATCCAACGGTTAATAGATCAGAACCAGAACAACATTGTGATCAATTGCCGGGAGCTTGCTTACATCGCCAGCGCCGGATTGGGCGCCATCATGGGTTACATCGATACGATCCGGGAAAATAAAGGGGATATCCGGATGTGC
The DNA here is from genome assembly GCA_964504105.1 of uncultured Acidobacteriota bacterium. GTDB lineage: Bacteria > Acidobacteriota > HRBIN11 > JAKEFK01 > JAKEFK01 > CAZDDB01. The sequence goes on along the minus strand of CAZDDB010000003.1, from coordinate 22,460 downwards.
CAGATGAACGAAACCGTTTTCAACATCTTCGACGTGTTGGGGTTTACTCAACTGTATTCGATTTTTGAATCGGAAGAGAAAGCAATCGGCAGTTTTTCGGAGGCCTCCCGTTAGGGAATCAAATGGAAAGGAACCATTCAGGCGAAATCGTTGAGATCAAGATTCCGAGCAGGACCAAGCACCTGCATGCGATGGGTCTGTTGACGAAGACGCTGGCCGAATCCATGGGTTTTGCCGTTCGTGAATCAGAGAAGGCGGCGCTCGCCGTGGAGGAGGCGCTCACAAACGTAATCGAGCATGCTTATCACGGCAAATCCGACCGTAAGATGCACGTGATTTACGAGATGAAAGGGGAATGTTTTCGCGTTCGGATTTTACATAGCGGAGACCAGGACGCAACATCGACCGGGGCGCAAGCGGACGATTTTTCGCACTTCTACAAACAAAAGAAGAAAGGCGGCCTGGGCGTATTGATCATGAAACGATGTATGGATGAAGTGACTTACAAAACGGGTCCGCGTCAGTCAGAATGTTGTATGATTAAGTACTTGAAAAAGTAGTCTGTGGCGCCAGCAGATGGGTCAAGCATCAAATCTCAAAAAACAAACTCCAAACAAATTCCAAATAATAATGTTCCAAAGTCTCTCGATTCGGTGTTTGGAGCATTCGAATTTGTGATTTTGAATTTGTTTGGAATTTGATGCTTGTAGTTTGTAATTTCCGATGACATCCTCCTCATTTGATTACAGGAACATGATTGATTCGTTCAAGGCGAAACGGCTTACCGATCCGGAAATTGAGAAGCGTCTCTCAAACCTGATGCTGGTTTTCGATTTTTCCGCAAGCTTGAATCAGATTTCCGGTGTGGAAGAAATCGCTCATCTTCTGGTGCTGACCTTGATGGGGCATACTGCGTCCCGGCGTTCCGTGTTTCTCCTTCAGACTGAATCAGGATTTGATGTCGTGGAGACCAGAGGGTATCGCTCCAAAGACTCCTGTCTCAACTGGAAATGCACAGTAGAACCTCCTTTTGCCGAATACTACAGCCGGGAAGATTGCGGAGATTGGATCGATCTAATGGAATCGCTGCAATTGCAAGTATTGTATCCGATCCACCACAGCAACCAGGTTCTTGCGGTTGTTGGCCTCGGCGAAAAGAGCGCGGGGCATCCCTATTCACGGGAAGAATTGCAGACGTCTTCATCGCTTGTTCAAATGTGCGCGGGCGCGCTGGCCAACGCGCGCACCAATCAGACGTTGAGTTTACTCAATCGGCAGCTCAATTTGAAGATCTATCAACTCAATACGCTGTTTGAACTCAGTAAAGACTTTCATGCGGTCTGGGATCCGGAAACGATTTTCCGGATTCTGGGAAGCTCCCTGATCGGACAACTCATGATCTCGCGTTGCTCCGTCATTTCCATCTCGGCGAACGGATTCCAGCTGAAGTTTCAAAGAGGATTCAAGCTTGAACAGGATACGATTGCAGCAATCGGTGAGATGCCGGTCGCGACATTCTTTTCCGGGGGAACCATTCCGGTTTACGTGGAGGGAATGCTGCACGGGATTCTGCGGGACGTTCTGGCCGAAGCTCGTGTGCATCTCCTTGTTCCCATGAGCCTCAATGGCGAGATTCGCGGTGTGATCCTTCTGGGTGAAAAGAGAAGCAAGAAACCCTTTGGCCAGGAGGATTTCGATTTCATTGCGACTCTGGCAAGCCTGGCTCTGGTTTCGGAGGAAAATGCGCGAATGCAACTGGCCATGATTGAAAAGCAGCGAATGGAACGGGAACTGGCGATCGCCCGCGATATTCAAGTAGGATTGCTTCCTCACGCCTCTCCGGAAATCGATGGTTATGAAATTGCTTCCGTGTTTCACCCGTGCTATTCCGTTGCGGGAGATTACTTTGATTTTCTTCCTATTTCAGAACTGAAAGTTGGAATTGCCATCGGCGATGTTTCCGGAAAAGGTACTCCTGCGGCGCTAATCATGGCGTGTCTGCAGGCTTCCCTGCGGACGATCGCTGCCATGGAAATCGTGGATCCGGTGCTCACGATTGTAAAGATCAACCAGCTTCTCTGCAACAGCCAGTCCAACAAATATGTGACTTTTTTTTACGGCATATTGAATCACGAAACGCACCGTCTTTCCTACGTGAATGCCGGACACTGCTACCCGCTTGTTGTGAAAACGAATGGGAATGTCGACCGTCTCGAGACGGGCGGGACTGTTCTTGGATTCTTCAAGGATGCTGCGTATCGTACCGCCACCTACCAGCTGGATCCCGGGGATACAATGATTCTTTATACGGACGGAGTTTCCGAAATGATTGATGACCGGGAAGAGGAGTTTGGTGTGGAAAAAATTATCCGGGTGCTGAAGGAAAATGCAGGATTATCCGTGGATGCGGTCAAAGAGGCCCTGGTCTGTGCACTGCAGGAACACCGGCAGGACCAGCCCCAGGGTGACGACACGACGTTCATCTTGTTGAAACGTTTGGTACAGCCCCAACTGTGAGGAGGGCGGGCCTCCGTGCCCGCCGGCAACGGAGGCCTTCTCGCAAGCCTTGCGCAGGCAGGGACGCCTGCCCTCCAAAATCAATTGACGAAAGTGAAAAAACTGAAAAAGAATCCGCACTCGAGAGCCATAGGGCTCCAGTTTGAGAAGCTCGTTGACCTCATGTACACCCTTCGTTCCGAGAATGGCTGTCCATGGGATCGCGCTCAGTCGCTGAAAGACCTCCGGCAATATTTGCTGGAAGAGACCTATGAGCTTTTGCAGGCTCTTGATGAAGAAAACGTGATGGACATGAAAGAAGAGATGGGAGACCTGCTGTTTCAGATTGTCTTTCTTTGCCAGATGATGCAGGAGCGGCGTGCTTTTACTTTATTAGATGTCATGGAACACCTGGTTCACAAGATGATCGCGCGTCATCCGCATGTTTTTGCGGACGTGAAAGCGAAGACGCCGGAACGCGCGTTGGCAAGCTGGGAATCAATGAAGCAAAAGCAGCTTTCGGAACAAGGAAGAAGGCGTTCACTTTTGCAGGGCGTGCCGATTCATTTGCCTGCCCTCTTGCAGGCAAACCTGATCTCGTCTAAAGTAGCGCGGGTTGGCTTTGACTGGAAAACAGAGAAGGATGTCTGGAAGAAATTTGATGAAGAAGCCGGGGAATTCCGCCGCGCCGGATCGCGCAAAGAGAAACAGGAAGAGCTCGGTGACTTACTCTTTACACTGACAAACGTTGCGCGCAAAAACAAGATCAATCCGGAGGACGCGCTGCGTGAGGCGAACGCCAAATTTCGAAAACGGTTCGCCCTGCTGGAGCTCGAAGTGGAGCGGGCGGGCAAAACACTTGCTGATCTTTCTCTTTTGGAATTGGACGCGATCTGGACAAAAATCAAACGGAAGAAAGACGAGAATCCAACCACGAAGGGCACGAAGAACACGAAGGCGTGAATATGTTTTCTCTTCGTGTACTTCGTGTTCTTCGTGGTAAGATTTTACCCTTTTTATGAGGTTTTTGGTTTTTATCAAACAGGTTCCCGACTCCGCCGATATCCATTTCGATCGCGAGAAGAAGACAATCGTCCGGACCGGAGTCAAGAACATGATCAATCCGTACGACCGCCGGGCGATCAGTGAAGCGATCCGTTACAGAAACGAGAACGGTGGGGAAGTCATTGTGGCAACAATGGGACCTCCCCAGGCGCGCGAAGCATTGCAGGAATCCCTGATCATGGGGGCTGACCGCGCGGTGCATCTGGAAGACACCCGGTTTGCCGGGAGCGATTCGCTTGCCACATCGCGTGTCCTTGCCGCCGCCGCCCGGAAAATCGGCTTCGATTTGATCTTTTGCGGACAACACAGCACCGATTCTGAAACAGGCCAGGTTCCTCCGGAACTTGCCGAATTGCTGGGCATACCATCGGTCGTTTCCGTCAGAAAAATTGAATATGCGACGGGCAATGTGCGAGTTACGTGCGAAACGGATGACGGAATAGAGATACTTGAACTTCCTCTGCCTGCTGTGCTTTCCACAGCCGAGCGCCTGATCAAACCGATTAAGGTGAAAGATGTTGCGCTTTCTACTGCGCCTGCGGAAAAAATCACGACGTGGACGCTGGAGGATTTGGGGATGGCGCCGGAAGCGGTTGGATTGTCAGGTTCACCCACCTGGGTGGCGGGCATTCAAGAACAACGGGTTGAGCGGAGACCGGAGATCATCGACGGTTCGGATGCAACAATTGCAGCGCAGACGATCCTTCAGTTGATACGCAGGAAATCACAAAACGTTGAACCGCCTATCGTTCCTGAAAAAACCGGCACAAGCGATCGGCAGTTCTGGTGCTTGATCGAGTATGCGGAAGATCGCGTTCGCCCCGTGTCTCTTGAAATTCTTTCCACTGCAGCGAGTCTCGCAGCCGCACACGGAGGAGTGGTTTCCGCCGTTCTGATCGGGGCGCCTGTCGGCAGGGAAGATCTGTTGTTGCTCAGTTCTTATGGCGCAGGCAGGATCCTTCAGGCAACCGCGACTTTGCCTCATCCCGATGAAACAGTTGCCCTGCTGTGTGATCGCATCTCCGCGCTGAAACCGGATTGCGTTTTGATTCCAGCAACATCGTCCGGCAAATTGATTGCCCCACGCATCGCGGGTCGTTTGCAGCTCGGACTAACCGGTGACTGCATCGGTCTGGAAATAGATCACGAAGGGAAGTTGGTGCAGTGGAAACCTGCTTTTGGAGGTACAATCGTCGCTCCTATATACAGTCGCACATTTCCGCAGATGGCGACGATCCGTCCGGGCGCGCTTCCTCTTTTCCGTCCACGGCCCGCCAGAAAAATACCGGTAATCGCCTGGACGTTTCCTTATCCAATCTCGAAGCGCTTTCATATTCTTTCCCGTGAAACGGATGCCGGAAAAGAAGCGGCAAAGATGAATCAGGCGGAGGTCATTGTTTGCGCAGGAATGGGACTCGGTCAGGATCATCTGCCTCTTGCATTCCGGTTGTCTGAACTGTTGGGAGGCGCTGCCGGCGCTACGAGAAGGGTAGTGGATAGCGGCTGGATGCCAAGACAGTATCAGGTCGGTCTCACGGGGAAGTTTGTTGCTCCGCGTGTGTATCTCGGCCTGGGTGTCAGCGGCAGGTTCAATCACACAATCGGAATTCAAAAGTCCGGTACAATCATTGCGATGAACAGCGATGCGAATGCAGAGATCTTCAAAGTTTGTGATCTGGGAGTTACCGGGGATTGTGTTTCCATTGGCAAAGCCATGATCAAAATCTTGGAGGGATGAATGCCTTTATTTGCGCCAAATGTAGCCAGGCTGAAAGAAAAGCGCGATTGGAATGGTCTGATCAAAGCGCTGGAATACAAAAAAGTGGAGATCCGCAAGGAGGCCGCCGAAGCGCTCAAGGAACTTGGAACCCCGGAATGTATTCCAGGGTTGCTGATTGCCCTGAAAGATGAAAACGCAGGGGTGCGTGTTTATGCGGTTCAGGGTCTGGCGAAGTTGAAAGACCCACAGGTGGAAGAGGCTCTTGTTTCCGCATCAAGAGATTCAAGCTGGGAAGTTCAGAAGGAAGCGCTCACCGCCATGGTAAAAAGCGCGAATACAGTTGAGCCGATTCTCGAAGCGATCCGTTTTAACAGTGCGGAACTGAGAGAAATTGCGGCCGTCCGGCTGGGTGAAGTGGGCGGTCCGGCTGCCGCTGAGGCGCTGATTTCTGCTCTGAAAGATGAGGAGGACTTGGTCCGCTTGCGCGCGGCCAGCGCTCTAGGGAAGCTTCGAGATATTCGCGCTCTGGACGCCCTGACGGAAGCAGCGCAAGACCCTGATCCAAAAGTTGCCAACGCGGTCAAGCAGGCCCTTGCCCAGCTCCACGCAAAGTCCAATCAATGAGTGCCAGAACTCGTGGAGATCCTCTATCTTCCATCCTCGCGTTTCTCATGTTTTTGCCTTTGTGGTGAATCCTTTCTATCTGCTTTCTAGCTCTGATAGATATCGTTCTGCTTCGATTGCTGCGGCGCATCCGGTGCCGGCTGCAGTGACTGCCTGCCGATATACGTGATCCTGTGCGTCACCGGCTGCGTATACGCCTTCGATGTTGGTGTGTTGTCGTTCATTTGCGATGATGTAGCCGTTTTCGTCCAGTGTTAACTGGCCACGAAAAAGTTGTGTGTTCGGATCATGTCCGATCGCCACAAATACACCCCCAATCGCACGGGTCATCTCTTCGTTATTTTTCAGGTTCTTGATCCGCACATCAGTTACAGATTTCTGTTCATTTCCAAGGACTTCGGTCACCGCGCTGTTCCAGATAAATTCGATCTTTGGATTCTTGAGAGCGCGTTCCTGCATGATCTTGCTGGCGCGCAGGGAATCGCGCCGGTGCACAACATACACGCGGCTCGCGTAGCGTGTCAGGAAGATCGATTCCTCCATCGCCGTATCACCGCCGCCAATCACAACCAGCTCCAGGTTTTTGAAAAAGGCGCCATCACAAGTTGCGCAATAGGAAACCCCGTAACCGGAATATTTCTGTTCTCCTGGAACTCCCAACTTTCGCGGAGAAGCCCCGGTGCAAATGATCAGTGTCTGCGTCTCATATTGCGCTTCAGCAGTCTTTACAAGAAACGGCTTTCGCTTGAGATCAACTTCCGTTGCCCTGTCGTAAACAATTCTGGTCCCGAAACGTTCCGCCTGATCCTTCATCATCTGCATCAGTTTCGGCCCCAGAATACCCTGAGGAAATCCCGGGTAGTTCTCCACATCCGTCGTCAACGCAAGCTGGCCGCCCAGATCGATCCCCGCCAGCATCAGGGGATTTAGGTTTGCTCGTGAAGCGTAGACGCCTGCGGTGTAACCTGCGCAACCGGATCCAAGGATGATGACTTTTTCCATTGTTTTCTCCAAGCGATAAGGATAGCTGTTTCTCGCCACGACGCAAAGCGCGGGATCAAACCGCAAGAACCTCGTCCGGGGTGCGAGGCCCCGGCGCTACAAAAAGAAAGCCGCTCCCCGGTCGAGGAGCGGCTTCTTGTGAAACTGCGGAAGAATTATTTGGCCATTGCCCAGTCTTTCACAACGATCACGTTGGCGCCGGGAGACTCATGTTTGGTTCCGTTCACTGTGACGGTGTGACCTACATGAGCGGCCAACTTTTCGTTCAACGGCGTGTGATCGGAGTTGATCAACAGATAGGTTGTTCCATTTACAAGCAACCCTACCGGCAGACCGGCTTTTACACACTTGGCTCCGCACTCCATATGATCCGCGCCTTTGGATCCGTGGGTCGCATAACAGGCCACATCAATCACTTCGCCTGTCCACGAACCTGATCCCCCTTCAGCAGCTCTCAGCAAGCCTGCGCCCGCAACTAAAAGGGCCAGAAGGGCAAACATTGCAGCATACTTCTTTGTCATCTATGAACCTCCATTTGTGCAAATATATAAATTGACCCGTTTGTTTTCAACCGTACATAGATACGGTATCACTTGTTTAGTTGGATTCTGTCAATCGAATCTTTTCAGGGAGATTACTTGACCTTTTTCAGTCGCGCGGGTGCCCGTCCTTCCCCGGCACGGGCGGCGGGCCGTTTGGTTTGCAGGACGCTCTTTTGTAAGGCTTCCATCAAGTCAACAACTTTGGGCTTTGCCTTTGGTGTGACGACGGTCAGTTTTCGTCCCTTCATTTTTGCTTCCAGCATTTCTTCGACTTTCTGGATGTAGTCGTCCTTGAATTTTTCAGGGTCAAAAGCTTCGCTGAGATTGTCGATCAGCTGTCTCGCCAGTTGGATTTCCTTAGGACGCATTTCAATGCCGTCACTGACCCGGTTTTCATTTTCCCGGATTTCATCCAAATAGAGCATGAAATGCATGACCAGACCATCCATCGCTGGACGGATCAATGCGAGATACTCGTGGTTGCGCATTACCAGCTTTCCCAGCGCGGCCTTGCTTGTCTCTTTCATTGCTGTGGTCAGCAACGCAAATGTCTTCTCGCTCCCTTTGTCGGGACCAATGTAATAGGTCTTCTCGAAGTAAATCGGATCCACTTCGCCGGCATCGATGAACTGGGTGATCTCCATCATGGAGCTGGCTTCCGGTTTAACGCTGTTTATGTCTTCATCTTCCACCACCACGTACTGGTCTTTTTCGTACTGGTAACCCTTTACAAGGTCCGAACGTTCTACAACTTTTTCGCAGGTCGGACACCAGTTTTGAAGGTTGATGCGTCCTTTGCACTCACGGTGGAGCAAATTGAAGGAAACATTATGCGAAGTTGTCGCGCTGAAAAGCTTTACGGGTATGGAAACCAACCCGAAAGTTACGGTTCCGGTCCAGACTGCTGTAGCCACAGAATCCCCCTGATTTTTAATTCCTGGCAAACCAACACAGCTATAATACGACAACTATCATATCACAAGCAAGCATGCCCCTGGTCTTTTTGGAGGGGGCGGGCCTCCGTGCCCGCCCGCGTCTGGAAATTCTACCACGTCGCAGATGGTGGGCACGGAGGCCCGCCCCCTACCACACTTTTTTACAAAACGGTATGGAGGATATCATTGGAAACCATCATTCCTGAAAAGGTCAGCCGCAAATGCGTTCCCCGGATTTCCAGGAGACCCGTTTCGAAAAATTCCTTTGCGTTGGCAGGGAACAGAGAAACTGCGGGTACTCCGTACCTCCTCTCAAATTCCGGCAAATGAATTCCGTCGCGTTTTCTCAGACCGAAAATCAACGCATTTCGGATTCGTGTATCCCGGTCTTCGACAGTACTGCTTTGAACAGGAAGCTTTCCGGTTTCCAACGCTTCCACATACTCAATGACACCGCTGAAGTTGGTTGTGCGAATTGGCTCCACATAGGAACAAGCTCCTGCTCCGTACGCATGGTAGGGAGCATCGGACCAGTATTTGAGATTGTGTCGCGATTCGAGCCCCGGAAGCGCAAAGTTGGACACTTCGTAATGGCAATATCCAGTATCTTGCCGGTACCGGATCGCTTCGGCAAAGCAATGCAATTGATCCTCTTCAGGCATAAGTTGCACCTTCCCGGAATCGAGTTGCCGGGCGAGTGCAGTCCTGTGATCCGTTTCCAGTAGATAGATTGAAAAATGATCGGGGCGCAGTTCCATCAGTGTCTGCACCCCATCCAGGAACCCGCGCACTGTTTGTTGAGGATAGCCTGCAATCAAATCCACGTTGATGTTCTCAAAACCGGCGTTCCTTGCCAGGCGGAATGCGTCGAGCGCTCGTGCCGCTGAATGCTGTCGCAGCATTCCGTGCAGAACAAGTTCCTCCAGGGACTGAACCCCGATACTGAGGCGCGTAATCCCAATCTGTTTCCATGTCTGCGCAATTTCCTGTTCGATGTCGTCCGGATTCGCTTCCAGTGTCACCTCTGCATCTTTCTCCAGCAGGAACCTCCGTTTAATTTCCAGAATAATTTCCGGTGGGGTCAGTGAAGGTGTGCCGCCTCCAAAATAAAGTGTGTCTGCACATCGTGTTGACGGATTTAGAGCGATCTCCCTGAGCAAGGCTGTGTAATACCGTTGCGAGAGCGACAGCCGGGTTGTCAGCGGGAAATCACAATAGGCGCAGCGCACCTTGCAAAAGGGAAGATGCACGTAGATGCCGGCGTTCACGGATTACCTCAGCTCAGGGCGAGCGGCAAGTGTTTGGACTTCCGCGAGGATTCTTTTTTGCAGCCGTTCCAACGGTTTGGAAACCTTCGCGGATACACTCCCTCTTTGTTCCCGCTCCCACCATTCCAGAAAGCCGACCGTAAAGTAGCTGACCGGCACAATGAGCAGCGCAAAAAGAATCAAAGGAATAGAACCGAAGAAATGGCGAATGCCAAGCCCCTCCAGAATGTAGAAAAAGGGAAAGAGAAACAAGGAGGTAATGACTTTAAATGTGGCCAGGTCCGATTCGTCACGTCTCGTGAAGCGGACTAGAATGTCGGTCAGCTTGTAAGGAACGTAGTTGAGGATGCATCCAGAAAGCGCGGGGATCCATCCAGTGAGGCCGGCCAGCAGAGAGAGAATGGAGCGTTGCTGCGTTTTACGAGGTGCTTCTTCCGCCCCAAATGCTGCGGAAAGCCGCCGATAGCGAGCCAGCAGCAACCGGAGCCGGTCAATTTCTTTGGGACAGGAATGCCGCAATCGGGCGAGGCCCCGTTCAAAGTCCTTGAGCCGCGAAAAACGGTCCGGTCCAAATTCCTCCGCTTCGCTCTGTCCATAAAGACGCTCCAGCAGTACCATCAGCTCCTTGTCGCGATATGTTTCCGCCTGCAGCACATGATTCTGAAGTGTGGTTGCGATTTCACCGGTCAGATCGCGAACCGCCTCTTTGCGGGCAATGCCATACTGCAATTCAAACGGTTGTGTGTCCACCGGCTTTGCGATAGAAACTAATACTGTAGTTCGGAACGTGTATCCCCGTTCATAGTTCAGACCTACGGGAACAATCCGTGGATGAATCCCCTTTTCATGCGCCAGAAAAAAGAGCCGTGCAGGACCGGTTTTCAGCGGAGCAAGATACGCTTGCGCCAGGGACCGCCCCTCGGGAAATATCACCACGGAATCACCGCGTGACAGAGCATCTACACAGGCTGAGAAAAAAGCGGTGTAATCGACTTCGCCGCTTGCTTCAAACCGGCGTTCCACAGGGATGGCGCCTGCGGATCGCAAAATACCGCCAAATACCGGAATCTTGAACAACGGAGCTTTCGCCACGAATCTGAGCCGGATCAGCGAAGGAAGGCAGTAAAGGAGCATTGGATCCAGCAATCCGTTTGGATGATTCGGTGTGAAGATCACCGGTCTGTCTTTCGGAAGATGCTCCCTTCCTTCCAGGGTAATATCACGAAAGAATGTCGTGACTATGATTCGCGCCAGTTTCCGCACCATAAGCGACTATTGTATCGGATTCACTTAGGATTCACCGCGGAGGCGCAGAGTACGCAGAGATAGGAAATGAAAAATTGTAGTTTATCCGTGTTCATCTGTGGTTCCAATATTCTTTTTCTTCTTAACTCTGCGTTCTCCGCGTCTCTGCGGTGAATTCCTATTCGTAGTGCAGAGCGAGAATCGGATCCTGGCGCGCGGCTTTTCGTGCGGGGTATAGGCCAAAGAATAAACCGACGGCAGAGGATACGCTGATTGCAGCAATCACGGCTCCGGGAGAAACCTGTGCGGGCAGCGGCGATACTGCTTTCACAAGCATCGCAACCAGCGTGCCGACAGCGATTCCGAGCACACCGCCAATTCCACAAAGGATGACTGCTTCAATCAAGAACTGCCACAGGATGTCGCGGCTTCGCGCGCCCAGCGCTTTGCGCAATCCGATTTCGCGCGTTCGTTCTTTCACGGAAACCAGCATGATGTTCATTACCCCCACTCCGCCCACCATCAATCCGATGGAAGAGATGACAATCATGACGAGATAAATGGCGCCTGTAATCTGATTGTACGTTTCGATCATGTTGTCCGGGGTCAGGATCCCGAAATCGTTTTCCTGGTCTGCCCGCAAGCCTCGTCTTCGGCGCAATACTGTGGTTCCCTGATCGATTGCAGCCGACACCAGCTCCGGGGATCTGGGAATCGTGGCAATATTGACGCCGGTTTCGCGATAGACGTCGGGAAACAGCTTGAAATATGTGGGAATCGGAATGACCACATACCTATCGTTGCTTCCACCCCCGAAGCTGGTCCCTTTCTTTTCGAATTTTCCTACGACACGGAACTTGTGTCCGTTTGCCAGGACCATTTTATCGATCGGGTCCACTCCGCCTGGAAAGAGTGCGCGCGCGATGTCATCACCGATGACGATAACAAACGTTGCATGCTCCACATCGGCATCCGTGAGAAAGCGGCCCGAGTCCACAAAGGTGTTGTTGCATTCGTCAAATGTCGGTTCCACACCCGCAAATGCCATTTCCGTTGTTTCTTGATCCCGGTACTTCATGGTGGTGTTATAGTTGTACGCTTCCGGCGAAACCGAAAGAATGGCGGGAGAGAGCTCACGAATGGCAACGGCATCTTCATAGTAGAGCGGCTTGCGCATCCGCACTTCTTGAGAAGGACGTCCGAAGTTTACCGCCTCATCTTTCTGGAACTGAACCAGGTGCGGTCCCATGGATTGAAGCTGCGTGATCATCGTGGCGTTCAACCCCTGGATGATGGCGACCATTCCGATGACGGTCATCACGCCGATCACAATTCCAAGGGTCGTGAGAAACGAACGGAGCTTGTTTGTGCGGAGCGAGACAAATGCTTGCTGCAAAGCTTCCCACACCGTGGAAAAATGGTGTCTCATTCAGTCCTCAATGCAACAATCGGATCCAGTTTGGCCGCCTTGATGGCCGGCCACATCCCGGATACCAATCCGACGGAAGAGGCCAACAACAATCCCATCATTACGGGTCCTGCTTCCAGACTGGAAGGCATCGGACTGAGCATGGAAACGAGTTTGGCCGCACCGGCCCCGAGCAAGACGCCGATCATTCCACCGGTGACCGCCAGGATCACAGATTCCAGCAGGAACTGCCTGCGGATATCGCGCGGACGCGCACCCATCGCTTTGCGCAGTCCGATTTCCGAAGTCCGTTCGACAACCGAAACGAGCATGATGTTCATGATGACGATTCCGCCGACTACAAGCGCAATCGATGCGATACCGATCATGGCAGCGAACGCCCCTGCAGAAAAGGAACGCCACAACTGGATCAGGTTGTCGGTGGACATGATGGTAAACCCGTCATCGTCTCCGGTGCGTCTGTGATGACGGCCCCGAAGCACAACGCGCGCCTGATCCTGTGCTTCATTCATTCTGGCGCCATCGTCCACTTTGACCATGATAAAAACCGGTTCGCGTCTTCCAAACACTTTTTGAAATGCCGTGACCGGAATGCCAATCACGGTATCCTGATTCTCACCAAATATTGTCCCGTACTTTTTCAATGCTCCGACAATTCTGAAGTGCCTCCCGTTAATACTGAGGGTCTTTCCTACCGGGTCCAGATTCGGAAATAGATTTCGCGCGATCTCATATCCGATTACTGCCGCGGGGGCAGCATGCTGCACCTCGGATTCGGTGAGGTTTCGGCCGTTGGTGATTTCTCTGTTTGCGATTTGCACGTAGTTTGCGGTCACACCAAACACACGCGGGTCTTCGATCGATTCACGTCCCGCCGATACGGTGACAAAAGTCTCGTTAATAAACGAAGGAACGATAGAGAACCCGCCTACTTCCGAACAGAGCCCGCAGCTTTCCCGAACAGCCTCCAGATCATCAGTAGTCAGATCCTTGCGCCTGATGGCCTCGAGCCATTCTTCTCGACTTGTAATGATTCCAAACCGGTCAATACGAAACGTATTACTTCCCGCCTGTGTAATTGTGCTGATGACGTACCGGTTCATCCCCCGAACGATGGAGACAACCGTGATGACCGTTGTTACACCGATGATCACGCCAAGCAGCGTGAGGAACGCCCGGAGTTTATTCGTGCGGAAAGAGTGAAAAACGAGACCGAATGTTTCCCAGAAATTCATGATGCTGCAACCGTCTTTCCGTTGATCTGGTCGCGCTCGATTTTTCCGTCACGCAGATGAATCACCCTGCGCGCATGCGCAGCCACATCGGATTCGTGCGTGACCAGGATGATGGTGTTTCCAGATTTATGAAGTCTGTCGAACAGCCCAAGAATTTCCTGACCTGTTGACGTATCCAGATTTCCTGTGGGTTCATCCGCCAGCAGAATGGACGGATGGTTGATGAGCGCTCTTGCAATTGCGACGCGTTGACGCTGTCCGCCCGAAAGCTGGTTGGGACGATGCCCCATGCGGTCGGTAAGATCGACTGCTTCGAGCGCCTGCTTTGCGCGCTTCAGCCGCTGTTCGCGGTCCGTGTTGGAATACACAAGCGGGAGCTGGACGTTTTCCAGTGCGGTATAGCGGGGAAGCAGATGAAACGACTGAAACACAAATCCGACTTCCTCGTTGCGCACCCGCGCCAGCTCATCTTCCGTCATTGCGTTGACTGCGCGATCGTTCAACCAGTATTCTCCGGAAGAAGGGGTGTCCAGGCAACCGATCAAGTTCATCAACGTTGATTTTCCTGAACCCGAGGGACCCATGATCGCAATGTAATCGCCTTTCTGGATTTCGAGATCTACTCCTTTGAGAGCATTCACTTCCTCGGCGCCCATCTGGTAGGCTTTTGTGAGATTCTTTGTTCGTATGATCACGGCTGCTTCATTTCCTTTTTGTCTTTGTCTTCTTCTTTTTGAATCTTGATCCCATCGCCGTCTTTTAGTTCGCGCAACGTTTGATAAGTTCCCGTCACAATTTCCTCGTTCACCTTCAGCCCCTCCATGACTTCAATGTCCATCTCCCCCATCGCTCCGGTTTTCACAGGTTTGAAAACGGCCTTGCCCCCCGCCATGGCGAATACACCCTCTTTCTCGCGTTCTTCTTTGGGGAGATGTTTCGCTTTGTCTCCCTTGCTCATATCGCGGATGACAAGCGCCTGGATGGGAACGGTAAGACAACTGTCGCGCACCGCGGTTACAATCTCTCCATCCGCAGTGAGGCCGGGACGAAGTTTGACATCCGGATTCTTAAGCGTGATCGTGACTTTGAAGTCGGTGGCTTCCTGATTCGTTCCCGTGCCTTTCACGATCGGGCTGTTTCCGATTTCGGTGACCTCCCCGCTAAATTTCTTTCCGGGAAATGCGTCTACCAGTACGGTTACTTTTTGGCCGAGCTCGATTGAGCCGATGTCCGTTTCATCTACTTCGAGCTCCGCTTCCATGACAGAGAGGTCCGCGATGGTGAGAAGAACCGTGCCCGGATTGTTCATGGTGCCGATCACGGCGACTTCGCCTTCTTCCACGGCGCGCCGCACAACGATTCCACTCATCGGAGCGGTCACGCGTGTCTTGTTCAGATCGTCCTGAGCGCGGGCCAGGTTCGCGATCGCCTGTTCGATCTGGTGCTGGGCCGCGTTGACTCGCGTTTGCTGCACCTCGTAATCGGTTTTGCTGCGCTCGTATTCGTCCTGAGAAATCAATCCCGACCTCTCCTCCCAAATCTTTTCCTTTCTGCGGTAGGTTTGTTCGGTCTGTTTCAAGCTCGCGCGCGCCGATTCCAGATCCGAACGCGCCCCGCTTAGTGCCGCTTTCGAATTGGCAACTGTCGCTTCGTACGGCGCCGGATCAATCTGAAGTAAAAAGTCACCCTGGCTGACACGGTCTCCTTCTTCTACAGCCAGCTTTACGATCTTGCCCGCAATGCTGGCGCTGATATCCACATCCTTCTTGGGTTCGATCTTTCCCGAGGCATTCACCTCGGAGATCAACTGTTGCCGTCTTACCTTGTCCACCTGAACTTCCGTCAGCTTTTTACGATTTTTGGAAAAATAAGCGGCCGCAGAAACAAGAACCAGTACAACCAGAGTCAACGAAATCCAGAGTTTTTTTCTCTTTCTAAAAATAGACATATAGCGTCAACCGACTCCCGAATAATAAAACGTTCCACCGTCCAAAAGGTTCCCGAGGATTTCTCGCAAAGACGCCAGGGCGCAAAGCTTAATTTTTCTTCCCTTGGCGGTTTTGCGTCTTTGCGAGAAATCCTCTTTTCGCAACATAACAGAATCATACCACCCCTCTGGATCATGACGAGGGGTGGACGGCGTCCACCCTCCCGCCGGCAGTCACAGGACCACCAGCAGGCAGCCGGCGATGGACAGAAGCGAGATCCAGGGGAGAAAGTCTCGATGGCCGGAAAGGGAGAGGAGGTGAAGGAATGACAGGACGCCAAAAAGACCGATGATCATCCGGGTACGGAAGAGGGCAGTCTTTCCGGAAAGAGATCCGGGTTGAAAGAGGCGGGCTGTCTCGATTTCCATTTTCCAGTTCAGAGGTCTCTTCTTGAGCAGGCGCTGCGCAAAGAGTGTGACGTCATCCGGACTGTGCAGCTGCTCAGAAGCCAGCATGGCAAACGAAAGTGTTTCGGCATCCGAGAACCCGATCTGATGCAAATTGTCTCCCAGCGCACGGATCTCATGCCATTGCCGGTTGTTCCAGAATTCCACGCACCGGTCGTGCCACGCTCCGGGCTTTCCCCGCCGCAAAGAGTCAAACGAAAGCGCCAGCAGCAAAAGGAACGGCAGTAGAAGGACAAGCCGGATCACCAATCTTCGCTGGATGTTCATCGCCAGAACCTCTCCACGCGTTCGCACACCCGTTTCAATTCCGAGTAGGTTAACGTCGGTGTCCTGGTCTGCGAAAATGCGGTCGACTCCAATCTGCGGAAAGCGCGCTCGAAGTTCAGCCACTCTTCTTGCGGCAGATGTCCCCGCAGCGTTTCAATGAGGGATACTGCACCGCCATCGTGGCTGGAAATTTCCTGCATGATTTGTTGATACAGAATGTGTGCGGCGTTGCGTGAGATCTGCAATCCCGGATTCTTGCGGTGAAACAACCGCCGGAGCCGTAACACCCGCCTCTTTTGCTTTGGGCGAAACAAAACAACCAGGGCTGCTGCGGTTGAAAGAAGCAGAACTGCAAACGCAACATCCACGGCACGGCCTTGCAAATCGGGAAGCGGGACCGGGACAGGAGATGGAAGACCGGGTGGAGTAAACCGCAGCGGTAGGGCAGGAAGCGTCAGGGTAGAATAGTGCCTGGCCTCGGGATCAAACTGCCGGATCCGGAGTTCTGGTAGTATGATTGATGTAGTACGATCCAACGGTGTGATTTCCACTTCGGTCACTTTGCGACTCCGGAGTTTCTCCCCTTTGATTGTGGCGCTGGTATTCGTGGAGAGCACCTTTGCGCGGAATTGGGCGCTATCCTGCTCTGGAAAATCGAACGTGGTCAGCTGCCCTTCTCCTTCCAGAATCCGGCGGATGATCTTGGATTGAGGAGCATCCAGTGCGATTGTGCTTCGGGCCGTAAAGTTCCCGACCACGGAAACCTCTCTCAGGGGAAACACCTGCATCTTCAAGCCATTCGAGCTCCGGTCTACATCCAATCTCAGGTCAGTGGCCTCAAAGGCGCCCGAAGGCACACGTACTTTCAACTGACAACGCACCGGTTGGATTTCAAGCCGACCGTCTCTTAATGGGAACACAAGAAACTTCTGGAGGTCATAACTTGCGTACTTTGCTTTTTCGTACTGTCTCCATTCGGCCTTCGGTTGAGTAGTGAAGGGGAAGTCGTATTTCACAAAACCCGGAAACTCTGCTTCCGCCTGAAAGCGCAGGTTCTCTACCGGCAGTTGCGACAGCAGCCGTAGAGTCACGGGAATTCCCTCTCCGTGATACACCCTTTCTTTGGAGGCTTCCATCCGGATGAGGATCTTGTTTCCAATTTCTGCTGCAGAGCGAATGAGCGGCGTTGCAGGAACCGCGGGTTTTTGCGTTGGTTTTTCGTCCGGCTTCTGCGCGCGCGGTCCTTCCACGGTCACAAACAGCGTATTCGACCGGTACATTTTCCCGTTCGCGGGAGCTGCGGCCGGTCCGAGCTTGAATTCGCCCCCGTGGCCCGCAGTGAGGTTGTACGTCAGAATCCACTTTGCAGTCTTGCCCCGTGGAATTTGCAAGAGATTTCTGCCGATTCCCTTTAGTTCGAACTGGTCCAGACCATCGATGGTAACGTCCGGCGGATTCTCGGCGGGCGCGCCGTAAATCTCCAGGGTCAGAATAAAGTCATCCTGCCATGCAAGTCTGGATGATTCGACGCTCAGGGTCATTAACAATCCGTCCGCAAACAGCGGCGCGGACAGCAGCAGCAACGCGAACGCGAGCCTCCAGACGGAGTGCTGGCGTTTACCAGGCGAAGGTGTTGTTGTTTGCATTGATCGAGTTGGTGAGTTGTATCTGCTCTCTTTCTTGTTGATCAAAATATCGAAGCAAAGCTCTGGTTTCCTGCGGTAGCGGTGCAGCCTGCGGCGACGGTTTGGGCGGTGGATTCTCCGGATGCGTTTTCCGTTTTAACGCTACCTCCCAGTTCCAGCGGGCTGTCTGGTTCGCCGGGTTTCGCTGTAGCGCCTGCCGGTAATATTGAATCGCCTCATCGAATTTCTCTTGTTGAAAGTGAATGTTACCGATTGCGATTTCCACTTCTTCCGATGCCCCTTCTTGCTGGAGCTTTTTCAACGCCTCCAGCGCCTGATTGGAACGCCCCTGCGCGGCGTTTTCGATCGCCTTCGAAAAGCTCTCTTCCGGTTTCATCGAAAGGGATGTCATCACCAGTAGAGATGTTGCCAGCGCGGCAGTCAGCGTGTTTCTTCGAAAACGGAGCGCGGGAAAAGCCTGATAGGCAAGGAGCAGGAGCACGGCCAGAATTAGAAACGGAGTCTGGCGGTATTGCGGAACCTGCCGCCCGCGCGTAAGCATTTCGCGCACGGTACCGGCCACAGCGCGTGCCAGAGCTTCCGATGGCGCCTGGTTCAGATCATAGGAGTGTTCCGGTGAAAGTGACTGAAGTGTTTCCGGCCGCACTGCGCTGACAGCATTGGGATGCGTTTTGGAGAGATTATTGTATTCGGGCACGGCTGCTTTTCCCTTGCCGCAAAGGAACGTGAACAGCGAGAAACGCTCTTGCTCCTTCCCCCAGCTTTGGAGGGCCTCTGTGGAATCAAAGAATTCACCGTCGCTAAAAAGCAGCGCCAGTGTCTGTTTTGGTTCCATGGCGGAAGGATGGATCATCCCGTTGAGCACTTCCCGCAACGGAGCGGATTGTGTCCCCGGTTTTGAAGTCATGTTCGGGGAAATAGAATCCATAAACAGGATTACGGCATTGAGGTCCGCTGTAAACGGACATCCGATCTGCGCATCCCCCGCAAAATAAACGAGAGCGGCCTGACTCCCGCTAAATTGCGGAAGGATACTCCGGGTAAAACTCCGCACCTGATCGATTCTGCGTTGCGAGCCTTCCACGGGACAAAACATGCTTTGCGAAACATCCACCAGAAGGACCAGGTCCACCCCTTTCACCAAGCGCTTCTCCGGGACCGTGCTCCAGTAAGGGTTCGCCAGGGTTACAACCAGACAAACAAGAGACGCGATCAGCAACGGGAAGCGCGCCTTCTCTTGCGGCGAGACACTCCTTCTTGCATGGGTCCACCAAAAAACGGCCAGCGGCAAGAGCCCCAAAAGCAGCCAGGGAAATTGAAAATTCATGGTAATCGTACTATAAATGTAGTAAGTAATGTATAACAGAACACAAGAACCATCGCAGGTACTGCGAAACGCGAGGCGCGATCCTGGGTCGTTCGTGTTTCGATCACCTTTGGCTCGGATGCTTCGAGCTGATTGATTTGTTCAAAAAGGAACTGGAGCGATTTCGGGTCCGTTGCGCGAAAGTATTTTCCTCCGGAGCGGTCTGCGATTTCGCGCAACAGAGTTTCGTCAATGTCGACAGTTTCGTACCGGTAGCTTTTCTTTCCGTCAGGCATGGCGACCGGGAATGGAACCTTTCCGTAGCTCCCCACTCCGATTGTATAGATCTTGATCTTTTGCTGGACTGCGAGCGCGAGTGCGTCCCGTGGATGGATTTCACCGGCGTTGCTGCGGCCATCCGTAATCAGCAGCAGGATCCGGTCACCGGTGGAGGAGGCAGCCTGCTGTGTAAGGCGGTTGAATCCGCTCATGATCGCGGACCCGATTGCTGTTCCTTCCGGTAAATCCCCCATCCGCAAAGTTTCCACGGTACGGATCAGAGGCTCGTGTTCCAGCGTCAGCGGGCATCGTGTGATGCTCTTGCCTGCAAACACCGTCAGACCGATGCGGTCGGAAGGACGTCCGCGGATAAAATCGCGCAATACATCCTTCGCCACTTCGAGCCGGTTGAGCGGTTGAAAATCCTCCGCCGCCATCGATCCGGAAACATCGAGCGCCACCAGGATGTCAATTCCCGACGGAAGCGTCTCCTGGCGGGTTTCCACCTGTTGTGGTCCGGAAAGAGAAGCCAGGATCAACGCGCCTGCCAGGACAGGCAGCAAGCGCATCCGGCGAAGTATACGCGTGCGCCAGGTTTCCCTCGCTCCCACAAACCCCGCTGTGGGAAGACTCAACGAATGGCTTCTAATTCTATAGTAGAGCAGCGCCTCCAGCCCAAGATACAGCGGCAGAAGCCAGAAGATCCAGGGGCGCAGAAAGCTCATCGTCTGCCTCCTTTTTGCGCCAGTTCGACCGCCGCCGTGACGGCCTTCCGGATGACAGGATCCGGGCGAAACGATTTTTCCCCCGAGTACCTCATCTGTTCCATGATTTGAAGCGCCTCCGCAACCAGGACAAGACGCGCGTTCGATCCTGCCGCCTCTTTGAGCTGATGCGCCGTACAGGCTTCCGCCGAAAAGCCCCACAGCAGTTCCGATCGCAAATGACTCCACAATGCGAAAGGAAGATGCTGCTTTTGCATTTCCAGTTGAGACCGTCCGAATTCACACAACAGAACCTGTCTGGGGGTCCGTGCGCGACGCCGGAGCCAGAACAGCGTCGTCAATCCTGCCGCACCAAGAAAAATCGTAAGATAGAATGTTGCGCTGCTTCCCGCGATTCTGATCTGTTTGAAATGTGGCGCCGAAGCATTCCGGATCTCGAGCGATGATCCGCTGATATTCCCCACCACGACAGGTTTTCCATTTAGCACGATGCTCTGTCCGTTTCGACCGGTGATCAGAACGGACGGCGTTCCCGTTACCTTCAGATCTTCAGGAACGATTTTCAATCTGTAGGTCGATGCAATTTCGCCCTGTTCTTCCGCGATCCGTTGATCCGCAATCTCGATGCGCGCTCCCGCGCAAGGCTGCACCTGGAGCGTGTACGACTCCCAGAGTGGATAATGTATTTTGATGGTCCAGAAAAGTGGTTGACCTAGCAGGACTGTACGTGCGGGGAAAAACTGATGGATCTGCGGCTCTGCGATACCCACATTCTGTAGCATAATCAGTGACAGAAAAAGAAAGATTTCCCTTGCAAACCGCACGCCTGTATTATAAATTACTTTCATAGGAGCTTTCGATGAAAAGAAAAATTATTTCTCTGTTTGTTTTGTTCATTCTCGTATCGGCCGCTTATGCGAGTGCCGAAGCAGAGCTTCGCATTCTTCCTCATTCGTGGAATATCAATGGGAAGGGCAAAGGCAGGGTGAAAGCAGAGATTCTGAATGTGGATGGAAAGACCTTTGAGGCTTCCAACATCCGGATGAACGGTATCGAACCCCTGAAAGTAAAGGCAAGTGCCCACAAGGTGAAGGCTTTCTTCAGGAAAAGCGAAGTTCTGGCCACACTCGGTGACGTGGAAGCGGGACAGGTAGTGAACATTTCCGTTAGCTTAGGAGCGGGTGAACACGCCGCTACGCTTTCGGATCAAGTGGAATTGGTTTCGAAGAAGAAGAATTCGAACAGCCACGGTAACGGCCACTAGGACCCGGCATTTCCCTACGTGGCGGGCACGGAGGCCCGCCCCTCCGGAACTTGATGGAGCGGGCCGCGGGAACTCTGCCTTCGCCGTAGAAATTCAATCAACTGGAGCTCCACACCAGTTCCGCAGGGCAGCGAGAGCAAATCCGCACCTGCTCGCTGAAACGCTTTGAGTATCAGCTTCTTTTGCTGATGAAAGAACTCGCGGTATGCGTGACGCGTTTTCGCATCGTAACCGTCCATCAAAAACCGGCGTCCTGTTTCGGGATCGATTCCATCAATGACCACCGAAGGCCGCAGGCTTGCTTCCGAGGAATCATAGAGTTGAAGTCCGACAACTTCGTGCTTCTTTGAAATGGCAAGAAGAGGAATTTCAAAGTTCCGGTCCAGGAAGTCGGAGATCAGAAAAAGGATTGTATGTTTTTTCAAAACACGCCTCAAGAATCCGAGAGCTGCGGCGATGGATGTTTTCCGGCTTCGCGATTTGTGCTGCAACAGTTGATGGAGCAGTCGTTCGGGCTGCATCTCATTTCGTACTGGCGGTAGATAGAACTCCACTTTATCGGAAAACCCCAGACAGCCGATCCGGTCATCAAGAAAGTTTGCAAGTGTTGTCAAGACTGCAACGATCTGCGACAACGCTTCCATCTTGATTTCCATGGAAGAGCTCAGATCGATCACGAGCATCACGGAGAGGTCCCGTTCCTCGATGAACGTCTTTACGAAAGGGGTGCCGCGCCGCGCCGTAGTATTCCATTCAATACGGCGGATGTCGTCACCGGGCACATATTCGCGCAGCGTTGCAAACTCAATTCCGCGTCCGTGAAACAATGTACGAAAACTGCCTTCCCCGAATGTGTGGATCAGGCGTCTCGCGGTCAGTCTGAGTCTGCGGATTCGCTGTTCCAATTCATCCGTCTTCATAACGCTCTTAAGCACGGAATACACGGAAAGGAAGAGAAAAAGAATTAGAGAAAAATTCCGTAGCTTTGTAGTACTGTACACCAAATCGTTGTTTTTT
>CAZDDB010000002.1:22826-48593 GCA_964504105.1 uncultured Acidobacteriota bacterium | reverse complement strand
TCTCTTCCTACAGTGTAGTGCGCCCAGTTTCTATCCCGATCGCTGCGGGAAAACCGGGGCAGCGCGCCCGCACGGAATGATTTTTCTGCCATAAAACGGCACCGTGGGATTGTTTATTCAATGCAAACAAATCTACTCGCCATCCAGCGTGGGAAACTCGGGCTAAAAGAGATTGGAGAGGGGCGCAAGGGCCATTAACTGCCGAGAGATTCGTTCTGCAGAGCTTCGATCATCCTATCTGCTTCCTCGCGTTGCGCGGAAGAAATGCCGGGCAGGGCTTCAATACTGATATATTGATCAATGGCGCGTCCAAATTTCCCCATCTTGCGGTACACTTCGGCCTTCAATCGGAATATTTCGATCCTTTGATCCAAATTGGCTGTCGGTAAATCAATATCTTCCAGAACTCCCAGAGTTTGCTCGACTGCTTCGGTTTCGAGAAGATATCGTGAGAGAAGAATCCTCGCCCTCGCAGCGCCTGGTCCTCGTTCCATCAACGGAGCTTTTGTTAAGACTTCAATGGCCTGAGAAACAGCTCCCTGTTCATGTAACGCAACTGCCTGCTCGCAGACCGCGTCCATTTTCTGGCCGGCAATCAAAGGCAAAGAGGAACTGCCCGCGATCACCGGTGACGCGTTTACAAGATTCGATTCCGGCAAGAGATGGAAGAAATGAAGAACACCGATCAGCAGTCCGAATACAAGAACAGCAGCAAGCAGCGAGACGTTTCCGCTCAATACGGTCCATTGCATCCACGAGGGGGTCTGACGGACGTGGGAGAATTCCTGCCAGCGCGTCCACTTCATCTCATTGGGCGACATCAACGCATCCCGGTCGTGATTTTCCAGTAACTGGCGGAGCTGGACCGAAGAAAAGACATCCTTGGGATGCAGCCTTAGAATCCTCTTGTGATAGGCGATGAATTGCAGCAGATCTCCACCCGATTTGGCAAGGGTCGCGAGCCGCTGCAAAATCTGGATATTGTCCGGATTGGCTTTTAAGGACTGCTCCATCTGCAGGAGTTTAGAATCTTCCCCACCCGGATTTCCATAACCCAGCCGGTGACAGAGCGAACGAATCTCCTGCTCAATGGCCTTGTCTTTTGGCTTCAGGAAGTGAGCGCGGCGATAAGCGATTAAAGCCCGGTCCCATTGTTCCTGCAACTGAAGCTGCGCGCCCTGCTGGACGAGTTCTTCAGTCCGGAGCTGGTTGAGATGTTCAGCAGACTGTTGCGGCTTCTTGAAAAAGTTAGCAAGTACTTCGTAAGAGCGGATTTCCCCAAAACGATCCGTGTAGGAATCTACAATCCGCAACGCTTCCTCAACAGTTTGAGTCCGCGCACCCAGCTCCTTTTCGATCATCCGTTCGACAAGACTTTCTATTTCAGGAGGGAGAGTGGGATTCATCTCGAAGATCAGTTTGGGACTGCAGGCAATGATTTGCATGACCGTCCATTCCGACTTCTCATCTAAGAACGGATGCTTGCCGGTCAACATTTTGTAAGCCAGCACTCCCGCCGAAAAGAGGTCGCAGCGGTGATCCGCCTCTTTGCCCAGAAGATGCTCCGGCGCCAGATACATCTGCTGATGCGCTTTCATCCGGGACTGAATCTGTTGCAGAAAGGTATTCTTCAGATCCAGAAATTGAAAATCATCTATTTTTACCAGACCGTTCGAAGACAGTAGGACTTTGGCGGGATTGAGCATTCCATGAAAAACGCCGACACTGTGCGCATATTGCAACGCGCGGAGTACTTCCTGAAAAATAAAAGCGGCGATCTCGGGAGGAATCACCGGGACCTTTCCCAGCAACGACTCGAGCGTGCCGTAATCCATGTGCTCCTGAATCTGGTACATGTAACGGCCTTCCACTCCGTAATCCAGAGTGGCGATAATGTTCCGATGGCGCATCTGGTATGCGTTCCGCAGACGTTGAAGAATCGCCTCTCTTACCTCTTCATTTGCGATCGTGGCGGTGTCATACACGCGAATTTTGACGGTATAGTCTTCATGCACATGCCGGGCAAGAAACAACTCGGAAAGAGTATTTCGCTCCAGGCTCCGGATGATGTGATAGTTCTTTATTTGCATGATCCCCGTGTCCAGTCGCCGTCGCAGTATTTTCTTTCCAATTCGGATGCCAGCCGCTCCTCTTTGGCGGACAAACCGGAGAGTTCAAACCGAATGCCAAACTTTGCCTCAAGAGCTCCTGCAAACTGGTCCGCCGTTTCGCGAAATTCGAGCCGTCTGTGCAACATACGATTCAGCGGAGCGATCCTGCTTTCGATCTGCGGGTCCGGATGGTTGACACAGCCTTGCTGGAGATGTGGGTCAAAATCCAGCAAAATCGAGCCATGCTGGAGAAAGCGGTCACGCGACCGTTTTTGCGCGCTGCCGATTACTTTGCGCGAATTGCTGACATGCTCGTACTGCGATACCGAAACAAAACATTGGGGAAGACGCGATTCGCGGCGGGAGGTTCCGGTGTTACCGGCGAAAATGGAAGTCTGATCTAGTCCGAAGTTCTGTAATCCCAGGTTCAAAGCTTCTGCAATCAACTGGTATGTTTCCTGCAAGGATCGTCCTTCAAAAACATATTGCAAAGGCGCGATAATCGCATACGTGACTTCATCATGATGTAGTACGGCACGTCCGCCAGTAATTCGTCGTACTACATCTATCTTATTATGCACACAGAAGGGTTCACATACAACCCTTTTGTAGTCTTGAAAATAGCCCAGGCTGAGGGTAGGGTGATCCCAGGAATAAAAGCGGACAACCGGACGGGTATCCGGCTCTGCCAGCCGGTAAAGTGTCTCATCGATCGCCATCTGCCTGTACCCCGGCAGATGCGGCTGCAGCAGCAATCTCCATTTCATGGATATATGAATGAACCGCAAAGACCGCAGAGACCGCAAAGCGGAATTTGCGGTTGATTCTTTGTGCCTTTGTGGTTAATCCTCGATCTGGGCTTTTTGCAGACGGCCGCTAAAATCCACGTAAACCGTCTTCCATTCGGTAAAGAAATCGATCACAGTAGGACCGCCCTCCCGGTGGCCGTTTCCGGTCTGTTTGACGCCTCCGAAAGGGAGATGCACTTCTGCACCGATCGTAGGAGCATTGACATAAGTGATCCCGGTAACGAGATCGCGCATCGCCCGAAAGGCATCATTCACATTTCTTGTGTAGATAGCGCTGGACAGACCATAATTCGTTTCGTTACAAATCGCGATTGCCTCATCGATGTCCCGAACGCGGAGCGCGGCAACGACGGGGCCAAAAATCTCTTCTTTTGCGATTCTCATCTTTCGATCGACTTCACCAAATACTGTAGGGGCATAAAAATACCCCTTGTCGTAAATTCCACCGGTGAGGCGATGTCCGCCGCACAGCAGCCGCGCACCTTCGTCCTTGCCGATCTGAACGTATTTTTCCATCTTATAGAGCTGCGATTCGTTCACGCAGGGACCCATTTCAGTTTCAGGATCCAGCCCGCTTCCTACTCTCAGCGATTCTGCCCTGGCGATGAATCTTGCAAGGAATTCGTCATAAATCGATTCGTGGAGGATCAACCGGCTGGCTGCTGTACAGCGTTGACCTGTCGTACCAAAGCCGCCCCAGACTGCACCGTCTACCGCCAAATCCAGATCGGCATCCTGCATCACAAGGATCGCGTTCTTGCCACCCATTTCCAGGGAGACTCGTTTCAGAGAGGACGCAACGGACTGGTTGATGGCGCGGCCTGTTTCAGTGCTCCCGGTAAAAGAGACCAGCGAAACATCGGAATGAGTCACCAGATGCGCGCCTGGTACCGGACCTGTACCCGTAACAAGGTTGACAACACCTGGAGGAATTCCGGCTTCCATCAGGATCCGGACAAAATTGTGTGCGGATAGCGGCGCCTCGGGGGACGGCTTGAGCACAACCGTGTTTCCGGTGACCAGCGCAGGAATGATCTTCCACGATGGGATCGCCATCGGAAAGTTCCACGGTGTTATGATCGCAGCCACACCCAGGGGCACGCGCATGGACATCATATATTTGTCCTGCATCTCAGAAGGGGTTGTGTGGCCGTGAAGCCGCCGTCCTTCCGCAGAGATGAAGTAAGTCATGTCGATTGCTTCTTGTACATCGCCACGCGCTTCCTTGAGAACCTTGCCCATTTCGCGCGTCATGTCACGAGCCAGAGATTCCTTTCGTTCGGCAAGAAGGGCGGCAGCACGGTAGAGAATCTCGGCGCGTTTTGGCGCGGGCATAAGTCTCCACTTCGGGTAAGCACGCGCTGCTGCTTCGACCGCAGCAGATACATCTTCGACTGTGCTTTCCGGAAACTCGCCGGTCACATCCAGACTGTCCGCCGGATTGACGTTCGGAAAGAAGGTTTCTGAAGAGGGACGGGTCCATTTGCCGTCAATCAGATTGTTGTATCGTGTCACGTTTATCATCCGGGCCTCCGGAGAGTATTGGTCCTGGCCGGGATGCCGGCATCAGAACAGAAGTACTACTATGCCGGTTCGGGTGAAGCGGTGGACGCAGGGCTCTTTTCCTTCTCCTGGCTACCTCCGGTATCCTTCGCTGCAACGGGTCGCATATCGATCGAGCCGCGGAACAATGCGGATTCGGAAATGGAAAGCCGGGGAGCACGAATGTTCCCCTCCAGCAGGCCGGACGCTTGAATTTCTACTTTATTAGTGGCAGTGATATTCCCGACTACTCTCCCGGAGATCTTGATGTTCTCGGCGCGGATGGTGGCATACACCTTGCCGCCTATTCCCACATTCACGTCTCCCGTGGTTTCGATGGAGCCTTCGACAAAGCCTTCCACCAGGATGGATTCATTGGCGGTTACATCCCCTTTCACCATCACTGTAGTTCCGAAGACGGTCTGGCGGGAGTCCTGCGGCAAAAGCCGCTGTGTCACGAGCACAGGCTTTGGCGGTGGTGGAGGCTCGGGAACGGGGGGCGCGGGCTGGGGAGGCTGGATGCCTGGAGCCGGTATCATCACGGTAGGAGCGCTATCCTCCGGCGCGGACGCAGCAGGCGCAGGCGCGGCAGCGGGCACAGGGGCAGCGGGCACAAGCGGATGCGGCACAGGCGCAGGAGACGGAGGAGCAGGCTGGACCATCGGCGAAGGCGGAACAGCCGCAGGAGCCGATGGAGTAGGAGAAGAAGAATTTTGTTCTTTTTTCTTCGGGTCAAAGAATTTCATATGGCTTCCCTCGGTTTTGAGCGCGGCATCCGGTGTCCGCGCTGTAAAAAAAGAGAGCGGGCAACGGGGCTCGAACCCGCGACATCAAGCTTGGGAAGCTTGCACTCTACCAACTGAGTTATGCCCGCAAAACATTCATGTTATCACAAATCGAAAGAACAAATTCACCCCGGAATCCCGTATAATAGCAGCTTTGCCGGTCTAAAGAATCCCGGGACACAAAACAGCCATTCAAGAAACGAGGTTCCTATGCGCATCTTCTCCATCCTTTTTGTCATCCTGATTTCCCAGGTACCCGCGGTGTTGCCCGCGGAAGAAAAAACCGAAGGACAGAAACTGAACGCTTTTTTTGAAGCAGAATGGGAATACGGTCTCAAAGAAAATCCCATCTTTGCAACCTTTATCGGTGATCTGCGATACAACGATCAACTGGGTGACTTCTCACTGGCCAGTGTCAAACGTAACCAGCAGCATGACCTGGAAACTCTGAAGAAGGTGGAAGCGATCGACCGGTCCGGACTTTCTGAATCGGACAAGCTCAATTACGACCTGTACCTTGCGGATACAAAGTTGAATGTCGAAGGACACCGGTTCCCCGGCTATCTGATGCCCGTGAATCAACTGGGAGGAATTCAGCAAAGCGTTCCCGACGCCGTGCGGGACCTGCCTTTTGGCAACACGAAACAGTATGAAGATTACCTCAGCCGGTTAAACCAGTTTCCAAAAGCAGTCGATGACACGATTGAACGGATGAAGGAAGGACTCGCTCAGAAAGTGACTCCTGCTCGAATCACACTCCGTGATGTGGGCGCTCAAATCACGGCGCAGATCAAGCAGAATCCGGAAGAAAGCGCCCTTTACGAACCATTCAAGAAGTTTCCCGGGACTGTTTCTGCCGCAGATCAGGAACGTCTGCGAAAAGCGGGACGCGAACTGGTGCAACAAAAGGTTCTTCCGGCTTACCAGAAGCTTTCCGATTTTTGGACGAAAGATTATTACCCGAATACCCGCGAAACGATCGGGATTTCCGCTCTTCAAAACGGGCAGGAATGGTATTCCTACATGGCTCGCGCTCACACAACAACGGATTTGACGCCGCAAAAAATTCACGATATCGGATTGAGCGAAGTAAAACGAATCCGCGCCGAAATGGACAAGGTGATTCAGGAGAGCGGATTCAACGGAAGCTTCGAAGATTTCCTCAAGTTCCTGCGCACCGATCCGCAGTTCTTCTACACAAAGCCGGAAGATCTGCTGACAGGCTATCGCGATATCTGCAAACGGATCGATGCGGAACTGCCGAAACTTTTCGGCAAGCTCCCCAGGCTCAGCTATGGCGTGCGCGAAGTGCCTGCCTATTCGGCGCCGTCGCAAACGACGGCTTATTACAATCCTGGTTCACTGAAGGCAGGCCGTCCAGGTTGGTATTTTGCCAACACTTATAAACTGGAGACTCGCCCCAAATGGGAAATGGAAGCGCTCTCCATGCACGAATCAGTGCCGGGTCATCATCTCCAGATTGCCCTGGCAGAAGAGTTGGAAAATGTTCCGAAGTTTCGCAACTTTTCAGGATACACCGCCTTCGTCGAAGGATGGGGACTTTACAGTGAAAGTCTTGGAACGGAGATGGGATTCTATAAAGACCCGTATTCCCATTTTGGCCAGCTGACGTACGAAATGTGGAGGGCTGTGCGTCTGGTTATAGATACCGGGATCCATTCCATGGATTGGGGCAGGCAGCAGGCGATCGATTACTTCAAAGCGAATGCCGCCAAACAAGAACACGACATCATCGTTGAAGTGGACCGCTACATTGTCACTCCGGGTCAGGCGCTGGCGTACAAAATTGGAGAAATGAAAATCAAGGAACTTCGTAAGTACGCAAGCGAACAACTGGGTGACAAATTCAGCATTCGGGAATTTCACGATGTGGTTCTTGGAAATGGCGCGGTGCCCCTTTCCATCCTGGAACGGCAAGTCAAAGATTACGTGGCAGCCCGCAAACAATAATTAAGGGCAGAATCAAACGCCAACCACTGCAGCGATTCGCAAGCGCCACTGTTCCCACCTGCGCTCCCACTGTGGAGAATACCGGTACGCAACGACGGCAAGAGGCCATCCGGCCAGCAAATCGACAAAATAGTGGTGCCGCAGGTAAATCGTGGCCAATACCAGCCCCACTCCCAGAGGCAGCAGAAACCAGAACAGGGGCCTGACAAATCTATATGAATAGATTAGAGTCAACAGAGTAATTGCGGCATGCAGCGAAGGAAATGCTGCGCGCGAGGAAGACTCTGAAATGGACACCATGG
Source organism: uncultured Acidobacteriota bacterium (assembly GCA_964504105.1). Lineage (GTDB taxonomy): Bacteria > Acidobacteriota > HRBIN11 > JAKEFK01 > JAKEFK01 > CAZDDB01. Next base: position 41,073 of record CAZDDB010000002.1, on the reverse strand, counting down.
CGCGCTGGGCTCCCAGCAGGAAGCCTCCCTCCAGAGTGTGGGTAAAGCGGTCCGCAATCCAGAGCCGGGGCGGGACAGTAGGAAACAGGACGTAGAACACATATCCGCAATAGAAGCACAGGACGATTCCCAGAAGTGTTGTCCTTGCATCCTGATCTTTTTTCTGCCAGTAGAGCACAATTGGAATCAGGACCGTCAGCGGCAGATAGCTGGCATAACAAAAAGAGAACAACTCGGTCAGCCACGGACGGTAAAACTGCTGCGCCCAGAGCGTCGGTTCCACTCCAAACAGCCCGATGTCAGCCTTCAAAAACCAATCCTGAACGTCATGGGGGTTCACAAAGTGGATTGTATCGTGAAGATTCGTATAAATGGCCAGACAGATCACGAATGGCAGAGAGTTGCGCAGAATGGAATACAACCGGGAACGGTCAGACCTGCGGGCAAGATGCGGTATCACAGGAAGGATCAACGCAACAATACCAATCCGCAATATTCCCCCTTCAATCTTTCTTCCCATGCCGTACCCCTCCAACCAGAAGTAGAAGTTTGCCCGAAGAGTGATTGCAAGACAGGGGACAAAGAATAAATAAGCAATGAATTCTTCAATCCGCAAGCCCGCGATCTTGCGCAGTGCGTAGCTGTTCCTCCAATCAAACAATGTGTGCTTCCCTGTTCCCTTTGTCATTGCAGTTTCCGTGTCCATAGAATCCGCTAAGATATCATGCTTTCAGAGCAGCTCGGCTGCTCAAAACGGCGCACACCGAGAAGCTGTGAAAAAATCTGCTGGGTGCTGTCGCAGTCACTTCTGTACTGCACGGGCGACTGTGAGCGCGTAAACTCTGCGCACACCGGCACTGCGAAGAACGCGAGCGCATTCCTCCAATGTAGCCCCGGTTGTTACAACATCATCGACCAACAAGACCGATTTGGGAGTGGAAACATTGCCTGTATACCGGAAGGAGCCTGTCAGATTGGCGCGCCTCGCTGCCCCCGATAGCAGGCTCTGGGGCGGCGTTGGTCTGATCTTGCGAAGCGGTTGCCACAACGGTAAACCCTTCAGGCGGCTAACTTCACGGGAAAGCAGCTCGGCCTGATTGAAGGTGCGTTCCCACTCGCGCATCCTGTGCAAAGGCACCGGAACAATCGCATCTATGGGAGCGGTCAGCTCGGCCTGGGAAAAGAGAAATAACTCTTCTCCAAAGTATCTGAGGGGACGCGCTTTTCGCCCGTATTTCGCATCACGGATCATCTGACGCACCAGGCCTTCGTAGGCAAACACGGATCTGATGCGTGTAATCGGACGCCGGCGGGTTCGGCAATCGGGACAAATCTGCACACGCCAATGCTCCGGAAATGGATCGCCGCAACGGAGACAAAATGGTTTTTCGATCCGCTTCAGTCCCCGGACACAATCCTCGCATACTGCGGCGGGATAGTGCAGCATCCGCTTACAGCCGGGACAGGGGCAGGGAAAGAGCAGCGAAAACAGAGAATTTCTGAAAACCTGCCAGAAAAACGAAGGATCTTCAGACAGGATAGGCGGTAGATTTCTCATTCATGGAGTCCATATGCACCGCCTGATTTTGATAGAGACTGATGGCATTCCAGGATAAGCACTCCAAACAACAGCTCCGGTATTCCGGATACGTAGTACTACAGTTATAGCATTGCCAGGGGAATCCTGAAATGAGTTCACCGGTGTTGATCGTCCCCTGCAGGAGATCTGCGGCCCGCTCAGGCTGTCCGGTTCTCCGGTACAGTGAGGCGAGCCGGATGCGCCCCAAGTGCCAATCCGAGCTCGCGCTCAGGATATGTTCCAACATACGGATCGACTCCGGAAGCATCTCCATCCGGATGTACAGATCGGCCAGACAAAACTCCAGGAGCGGGTCCTCCGGATTCCTGGCTGCAGCACCGCGTAGAAAGTCGATCGCTTTTTCGGGCCGCCCCTGCCGCAGAAAATGTTCCCCGATACGTTGCAGCAAAACAGGAGCCTTTGTCTGCTCGAACCCCCGCTCCCACGCTCTGAGCGCCGCGGAAGGATTCTCCAACCTGGTCAGAATTTCTCCCGCAAGAAGATGTCCCGGAACAAAGGAATGATCCATTCGGAGGATGTATTTCAACAATGCCTGAGCGGTCCTGTACGCGCCGTTCCGGAACTCAGATTCCGCAAACTCGAACCGGATTCCAACGCCGCTCATCCTTTCTTCCGGATCGGAAAGTCGCGAGGGCAAATGACGCTCCAGATATTCCTGCCAATGGAACGCATCCTGCCATTTTTGATCCGACACAGCAAGCATCCGCAGGCGAAGCACCGTTTCGAGTGAATCAGGCGCAAACTGGAGAACGTGGCGATAAAAATCCTGCGCCCTCGCAGTCATTCCCTGAGATTCATAGAGATTGGCAAGGGCAAACAAAACTGCAGGCTGCTGCGGCGCCACATGGAAAGCCTCCCGGAAAAGCGTCTCGGCCTGTGTCCAGTCTCCTTTCTGCAGAGCGAGATCACCCGCAATCTTCTTTTCATGCCACGATTCCGGACCGGAACGGGAAATCCCCGACAACAGAGCTTCAGCCTCATCGTATTCCCGCAGCTGTACGGCAGTCGCCGCCTGTTGCAAAGCGGAGGATGGATCTCCGGAAAATACAGCAGGGTCGCTTCGCCGTGATCGATCCGGAAAAATCGAGAACAGAAAAAACATCAGCAAAGCGCCAAAAGTAGCGGACGCAACAATCACATAGATCAGCTTGGATTCAACATGGAATGCCTGAAAATTGAAAAGATGAGTCCCCATTCTCAGGGAAGCAATGAAAAGAAAAGACAACGAGAGAAGAACCAGTACACCCGCAAGTGGTCTGCTTCTCATCCACTCCTAAATCTAATCCAGAAGCCCCTGTTCTTGCAACTCCTGGCAGTTCAGACAGTATTTCGCCCAGGGGAGCGCCTCCAAGCGGGTTTCCTTGATGTGAGTGGAGCAAGAGGAGCAAACTCCGAAGTCTTTCACATCGATGCGTCCAAGGGCTTCATCAATCAACCCGAGCAAATCCCTTTCGGCGTCGGTAAGACTGAACAAAAACTCCTTGTTGTACGCGTTCGTAGCCTTATCCGCGATATCCTGCGTTCCATCGTCAACGGTGGATTCTCTCCGGTAGTTTACGTTCTTGTGAAACTCGTTGACGATTACTTTGCGCTTTTCTACCAGCCTCTTCCGATACCTTTCCAGCTGTCGTTTATCCATTCCCTGTTCTCCAGAAATATCTCCTAAAAAATAAGTTTAAGATAATAGCAGAATTCCCCGAAAAGACAACCAAAATTCCAAATGATTCGATGAGTAGGGGCGCATGGCGTGCGCCCCTCCTGGAGTTTCTACATTTCGAAGGACATGCTTTGCCGTTTGTAGCGCCCACGTCCCGTGGGCCGGAGGGGCGCATGGCGTGCGCCCTACTTGTGGTACGGGATTTTTTTCAGGATCGTCAATGCGCGGTAGATCTGCTCGAGCAGTACGACGCGTGCCAGCTCGTGCGGGAGAGTCATCTTGCCGAGGCTAAGTCTTACTGCGTTGTCCGGCGCCAACGATCCTTCAGGACCGCCGAGAACAAAATCGACATCGGTAGATGTCTTCTCAAGCCAGTGCGCAAACTCCTCGGAAGAAAACTGCTTGCCTGTAGAATCCAGAAACACAAAAACAGGCGATCTGCGTTGGAGAGCGAGAGAAGCCGACTCCTTGCGGATGCGGATGCGCCGTTGCTTATCCGTTCTCGATTCTTCACGTGATTCCACAATCTCAAACTGGATGAACCTGCGAATCCGGAAGGCGTAGTCATCAATCGCGTCCTTGTAATACGTTTTTTTTGTCTTGCCAGGCCAGACAACCCGAAGTTTCATTCGATCCCGTACTTGCGCTTCTTCAAAAGAAGTGTTTTTCTGTTGATCTTCAGGATTCGGGCTGCCTTTCCCTGATGCCCTTTCACTTTTCGCAGCACTTCAGCAATATACAGCTTTTCCAATTCTTCCAGACTCAAATCACGTTCCGCAAGGAACGAAAGCGACTCTTCATGAAAGACGGAACTCCTCAGCGCGAGATCTGCCGGACCGATGTCTGCGCCGGCATGGATGACCGCATGCTCGATCACATTGCGTAACTCACGAATGTTTCCGGGCCAACGGTAGTTGACCAGAAAGGACATCGCTGCAGCCGCAAGACTCGCTTCTTTCTTGTACTTTTCGTTAAACTCACGGAGAAGTGTGGGAATCAGAAGATCCAAGTCGGGGATCCGGTCCCTCAACGGTGGAAGTTCGATATGTACGGAGGCCAGCCGGTAGTATAGATCTTCCCGGATCTGTTTTTCATGGAGGCAGATTCCTAAAGGAAGACTGCAAGAAGCGATAATCCTGCAATCCACGGTGTACACACGTGAGCTTCCAAGCGGTTCCACGATGCGTTCCTGAACAAATCGAAGCAACTTGGATTGTACTGAACCGGAGAGATGATTGACGCCATCGAGATAAATCGTCCCCTGCTGTGCCATTTGTAACTTTCCGGCCTTTGATTCAGTTGCATCACTGAAAGCGCCTTTTTCGAAACCGAAGAATTCGCTTTCCGCCAGTGAAGCCGGAATCGATGCGCAATCTATTTTTATCAAGGGACGCAAACGGCGTTCGCTTGCATCATGGATCAATCCGGCAACAAAATCTTTTCCGGTTCCAGTCTCTCCGGTCAGAAGAACGTTTGCGTCCGTCCCGGCCACTCTGCGTGCCACGCGGAGTATTTCGGAATATGAAGGGCTTCTGGTTTCGATCTCGTCCAGCAGCATTCTTGAGGTACTCCTCTCAGGACAGAGCCATTCCGATTTTGTCCGCCACGTCCATGCGGGGAGCATCACCCCACAAACGCTCCAGTTCAAAGAACTGTCTCTTTGCAGGGGAGAAGATATGTACAATGAAGTCGCTGTAATCCAGCAGGACCCATCCCGTTTCTGAACGTCCTTCTGCGTGATGCAACCGGATCTTCCTCGCGGCCAGCTTCTCCTGCACATGGCTGGAGATGGTACGGATTTGCGGTTCTGACTCGCCGCAGCAAATCACAAAGTAATCAACAAAGGATGTGATGGCTCTCAGATCCAGCACAGTGACCGAGTTCGCCTTTTTCTCCAGAGCAGACTCAATCACCAGTTGCAGTTCATCAGGAATCTCTATGGAAGTCACCTCTCTTGATATAGTGAATGTTTCCGAATATACGCCTCCACTTCAGGAGAAAGCACACCGGAAACAGATCGATTCTCGCGAATTGCGTCTCGGATCCCGGTAGCAGAAATGGGAAGAAAGGGGGCACGGGCAAAATGGATCGTCTGTTTCAAATCCAACTGAAGAATGTTCTCAAGTTGTTCCAATTTTTCCTTCAGTTCTCTTTCCTTGTCTCCACGGTTCATGATAATGATTTCGCAAAGTTGAATCAACCGTTCGTATGCATGCCACGTGTGAATCTCGAGAAAAGAGTCGGAGCCCAAAATGATGGCGAGCTGATCATCTGATCCGATCATCTTCTTGCAAACGCCAACCGTATCCAGGGTAAACCGGATAGCTCCGCTGCGCAGCTCAATCGTGGACAGCAGAAAATTCGGATACTTCTGGATCGCCAGAGCGACCATTGCCGCGCGATGAAACGGATCAGCTATAGCCCGGGCTTGCTTATGGGGCGGAATATAGGCAGGAATGAACCAGACGAGATCCAGATTGAATTCAGCCGCGACGGACCCGACAGGCACTACATGACCCAGATGAGGTGGATCAAAAGTGCCGCCCATGATTCCAATTCGCATGATTCACACGCTCTGTGTCCTCTAGGCTTTCCGTTCCACTTCGATATTAATCTGATTCTTCATCAGGTACAAAAGCTCCGGGATACCCTGTCCGGTAACCGCAGAGATGGCAACAAACGGGAGTTCCTGTTTTTGAACGAACTTTTGCAGGGAAGTCAGGCGTTCCGGATCGGCAATGTCGATCTTCGTTGCCACAACAATCTGAGGTTTGGAAGAAAGTCCCTTCCCGTACTCACGCAGCTCTCTGCGGATCATTTTGAAACATTCCACGGGAGATTGATCCTGCTCCGGAGAGACATCCACCAGGTGCAACAGAATACGGGTACGTTCAATGTGGCGGAGAAACTGCAAACCCAGACCATGCCCTTGCGAGGCGCCTTCGATCAGACCGGGAAGATCCGCTACTACGATAGTAGTACTATCATCTGTAGCAACGGTTCCCAGAAGCGGCTGGAGGGTGGTGAACGGGTACGAAGCGATCTTCGGTTTTGCGGCGGAGATGCGGGAAAGGAGAGTGGATTTGCCGGCGTTGGGAAGCCCGACAAGACCGGCATCCGCAATCAGTTTCAGTTCCAGTTCCAGCAACCGTTCCACACCCGGTTCGCCATTCTGGGCGTGCTCGGGGGCCTGGTGGGTGGATGTGACAAAATGAGCATTCCCTTTTCCGCCGCGTCCGCCTTTTGCGACCGCGAGCGAGGCGCCTTCCGTGTTGAGATCCTGCAACAAAGCCCCCGATTCCGCGTCTGTGATGACGGTTCCCAGAGGCACTTCGATCCAGAGATCTTTCCCGGATTTTCCTGTGCGGTTTGAGCCTTCTCCGTGGCGTCCTGATTCAGACTTGAAGTTGTGACGGTAGTGGAAATCAAGCAAAGTATGCTTCTTGGAGGTGCCCTTCAGATAAATATCTCCGCCCTTTCCGCCGTCCCCGCCATCCGGACCGCCATGGGGCACAAATTTTTCACGCCGGAAGCTGACACAGCCGCGGCCGCCTCGCCCAGCCTGGACCCGTATCCGGACTTTATCTATGAACATGGGAAAAAACCACGAAGATCACGAAGAATTCAATATTGAACTTTTGTTCTTGTGGATCAAGCATGACTCCGTTGTGGAGATTGCTCGAACGGGGATAGGGTGCGTCGCAGTTACTGTTCGAGCGGCCGGACGCTGATGTACCTGCCGCGGCCGCCTTTGTCTTCAAAGCGGACCACGCCATCGCACAGCGCAAACAGTGTGTGATCGCGTCCGATCCCGACAAAGTCGCCGGGTTTAAAGCGCGTTCCGCGCTGGCGAATCAGGATCGATCCACCGCGCACAAACTGTCCGTCAAAACGTTTGACACTCAAAAATTTCGGTTGGCTATCGCGTCCGTTTCGGGAACTGCCCTGTCCTTTTTTATGAGCCATGATTGCCCTCGCTTTACCAGAGAATCGTGTCGATCTTCACACGCATCATTTGCTGCCGGTGCCCACGCGTACGCCGGTATTGTTTCCGGCGTTTCTTCTTGAAAATCAGAACCTTCTTGTCCTTGGTCTTTTCCAGGATAGTAGCTTCGACGCGCGCGGAAGCAGGGATCTTCTTCCCGGCAAAATACTCACTATCATTATATAAGAAAATCAACTGCCCGGGGTCAATTTGGGCTCCTTCCTTACTTTGATAGATTTCGAGGCGGACGACATCACCAGGCGCAACCTTATACTGCTTTCCGCCATTTTCAATGATTGCGTACACGACTCCTGACCTCCAACTGAATCAAAAGACCGAAATATTACACAATCAGCGCGTTAAAGTCAAACAAAAACTGAAAAGGCTGCGGCCTGCAAGGCCGCGCTGTGTCAATCCTGACTCAGGCTACGTTGCGTTCCGAGAGCTGCTTGCAAAGCCGCAGCTCAGCGATCAGATGCCGGAAAGCTTCCAGAAATTCTTCCGAATGAAACCGGTCATTACAGCCCGGACAACATTCGGCAAACACAGTTGCCATCAGCGCCCGCACGGCCATCTCAGAATCAAGTTTTTCCGCCTTGAGGATCAGTTCCAACGACTTGTATGGATTTGCCATCTCACACTCCTGTGAATGAGATGTGCAACCTCTGTGCCAGAAATCACAACGTTATAGCCGGTTCCCTGACCACGGGCAACAGTTGTATGATGATACCCGGTTATGAATGAGATCTATTGGGGAAACAGCGTTCAGGCGTATCTTTGGGCGTTCTTGCTGTTTTTGTTTCTATGGCTGCTCCTATTCGTATTCAAGAAGTTCATTCTGGATCATTTGCGGAAGCAAGCGGAACGCACCAGGACACACCTCGACGACTCGCTGATCGCGCAAATCAGCAGGATCGGCTTTCTGGAGTACTTTGCAATTTCGCTGTATTTTGCAAGCAGGCTGCTGTCAATTCAAACTTCTCTCGATCAATGGTTGATTTATCTATTGATCGCGGTGCTGACAATCCGTGCAATTCTACTTCTACAATCGCTCACTACTTTTCTAATCGGGAGGGCCATGCATGCGGCTGGAGAGGACGCCGCAGAAATCTCCACGATTCGTAACTTCAGCTGGTTGTTGAACGGGCTCATTTGGCTTATCGCGCTTATGTTTGTACTATCCAATCTTGGCGTCAACATTACCAGTGTCGTGGCCGGACTGGGAATTGGGGGAATCGCTATAGCGCTCGCCACACAGGGCATTCTGGGCGACTTGTTCTCTTCCCTGATGATTCTGCTCGACCGCCCGTTTCGCGTAGGCGACACCATCACTACGGGAGACGTTACGGGAACAGTGGAGAACATCGGAATCAAGACCAGCCGCTTGCGTAGCGTGACCGGTGAGGAGGTGGTCATTTCCAACTCGGATCTGACCTCGAGCCGGATCCGCAATATGAAACGAATGCAGGAACGGCGCGTGATTCAACGAATCGGAGTCACTTATCAGACGACTTCCGAGCAGTGCAAAGCGATTCCCGAAATCGTCCGTGAGATAGTTTCCGGCGTGGATATGGCGCAACTCGATCGTGTCCACTTTGCGACGTTCGGAGATCATGCTCTCATCTTCGAAATCGTTTATCAGGTTTTGAGTCCGGAAATCATGGATCACATGGAGACTCAGCAAAAAATAAATCTCGCGATTATGGAGCGGTTTGAGAAAGAAGGAATTCACTTTGCCTATCCTACCCAGTCTCTCTATATTGAGGAGCGCAAGATTGAGGAGCGCAAGTAATTTGTAACGCCGGCAAGATCAACGTTACGAGCTCGAGTTCTGCCGGCGGGACGCCGGCGGTACAAACAAAATGGGCAAGAAAGCAACCGCGCTGGATGTAAACGGGACTCCGGTCGATCTTTCAAACCTGGACAAGATCCTCTACCCCGCGGCCGGATTTACAAAAGCACAGGTGATCGACTACTACATTCGAATTTCGCAGGTCCTGCTGCCGCATCTAAAGGACCGTCCGCTCACAATGAAACGTTATCCGGACGGAGTCGATCGCGAACACTTTTACGAGAAGAACGTACCGTCGCACACACCGGAATGGGTGGAGACCTTTGAGGTTCCGCGCAACAGCAAGAATGAAACGATCCGTTATTGCCTGGTAAACAACCTTCCCACGATGGTATGGTCTGCAAATCTGGCGAATCTGGAGATGCATGCGCTGCTGGCAAAAGCGCCGAAGCTCGAGCAACCGACGATGATCGTGTTTGATCTGGATCCAGGCGCTCCTGCCGATGTGCTTTCCTGCGTGCAGGTGGCTCTCTGGCTCAAGGATCTCTTTGATCCTCTCCGGCTCCAATGCTTTGCAAAATCTTCCGGATCCAAAGGGATCCAGGTGTACATTCCGCTGAACACAAAAACCGATTACGAGAGTACCCGCGCTTTTGCCCAAATCGTTGCCGTCGTGCTGGCGTCAAAACATCCGGATCTGGTAGTAGCGAACATGTCCAAGAAACTCAGGACCGGCAAAGTGTTCATCGACTGGAGCCAGAATGCAGAGCACAAAACCACGATCTGTGTCTACTCGCTGCGCGCTCGTGAAAGGCCCTATGTGTCAATTCCAGTAAGCTGGCAAGAGCTGGAGAAATCCTTGAAACGCGGAGATGCTGCCTTCTTTTATCTGGAACCGGAAGAAGCGCTGAAGCGGGTCGACCGAATCGGCGATCTCTTTGCGCCGCTATTGAAACTGAAGCAGAAGATCCCTCCAGATTTTCCTGAGCAACTGCCGCGACTGGCAGAGAAGATCCGTCCAATCCATACAAAAAGGAAAACCGCACCGCCCCAAAGTGAAAGGGATCTGAATGTCTACAACAGAAAGCGCGATTTTACTCAAACGAACGAACCTCCCGGTGGAGGGGTAACACGGATTTCCAGTCCGCAAATCTCGCGCAAAGACGCCAGGCAGGATGCCCGCGCTACGAAGGAACCGATGTTTGTAATTCAGAAACATGTTGCGAGCCATCTGCATTACGATTTTCGTCTTGAGATGGAAGGTGCGCTCCGATCCTGGGCTGTTCCAAAAGGGATACCGGCTACGCGGGAGGACAAACGGCTTGCGATGCACGTAGAAGATCATCCGATGGAGTACGCAACATTTGAAGGAATCATTCCGAAAGGAAACTACGGCGCAGGAACGGTAATGGTCTGGGATACAGGAACGTACACGGTGCTCGACAGCACCCCCGCACAGGACTATTACAAGGGGAAGCTTCATCTTGTGTTAAAGGGCAAGAAGCTGCAAGGGGAATGGATCCTGGTCAAAGTTAAGAAGCGGAATGAACCGAAGGAGACGTGGCTGCTTCTAAAAGGTGGAACAAACATGAAACCGCTCAGCGCCAAAGAAGATGACCGGTCTGTGAAAACGGGCAGGACCATGAAACGGATCGCTGAGGACCGCGATGCCGAATGGATCAGCAACCGCCCCGCGCGGTAGAACCTTCATGCGCTGAGCTTCCAATTGCACTAAATTTATGAAGAATGAGTTTATGAGTGTTTCATGAAGCGTTTCATTCACGTTTCCGCAAAGGTCCTGCGGGCGATCGCACTGGGGATCTTGATGCTTCTTGTTGCAGTCGCTATTTTTCTAAACAGCAACTTTTGTGATTCGATTATCCGGAATCAAATTCAGGTCCGCTTGAGCAAAGCGCTGAATCGCGTCGTAACGGTCGACTCCGTTTCTTTTAATCCCTTCCGTCTGGATATCCTGTTGCAGAATTTCCGTCTGGGGAATGATCCTCGCAGTCCGGAAGCGCCTTTTTTCACCGCCGGCGAGATTTACGCCAACGTTTCCTGGAGCCACATTCTGACAGGAAAGATCCGGATCACCGAGGTCCGCCTTGAGAAACCGGAGCTGCACATTACTTTTTACCCGGAGGGGGGAAACAACATACCAAAGACAAAACCAAAGGCGGCGCCTGAGAAGAAAACCGGCGGTGTGGACTTCCTGATATCGCGCGTAGATGTCCATGACATGACCGTACTTTATAACAAATTGCGTCAGCCAAAACTCTTTTTCTCCGCGCACGATCTTCGCACTTTTGTTGAGTACGACAAGGTTCAGAATAATTACCTGGCAACAACCCAGTTCAAGAATGGCCAATTCCGCATTCAGAAATTTGAGTTCTTTGAATTTGACCTCGACTCCCGTTACCGGATCATCGGCAACCACGTTTCGTTCGAGCGTCTATTTTTCTTGTCTCCGCGAACCAAATTCTACATGTCGGGTGAAATGTACAGTCCGAAGGATCCTTTTTTTGACTTTCGGTTCAGGTCCAGGATTGATTTGACACAGACCAGGCAGATGTTTCATTTCGGTCCGGAAATGTCCGGGACAGGGAACTACAAAGCTGCATACAAAGGAACGTTTGGAAATTTCCGGATGCAAGGAGTCGGAGATTTCCGCAACTTCACGTTCTATTCACTACCGATCCGCACGGCCACATTTGATCTCGACATGACCGAAGACTGGCTATCTGTTTCAAACATCAAAGCCGGAATGTTTGACGGCGCATATCGAGGGACATTTTCCATTGCGCCGCTCAAGGGTAACTCCATCTTCAAGGCGAACGGGGAATGGGAAAATTTGGACGGAAGAGAATTGGGAGACCTGATCCGGATGAAAAACCTGGTGCTTCCCGTAAAAGCTTCCGGTAAGGCTTCGATCCGATGGACGGAAGAGACTGGAATCAGGAACATGACCGGCGATTTTCGCTTTGCCATGGAACCGTATGAGGCCTCTCTTTTTGATCTGGCCGCGCTGGCCGAGCGAAGCAAGTTTGACAATGCTCTCTTTGCGCAAAGTTACTACCTTCCTGTCACAAACGAAACAACGTTTCGGATTCAAAACAAACAACTAAAAGATCTGAGTTCCCGTTTGCAAACGCAATATACGGCCCTCCATTTGCAGGGAAACATCGACTTTTCGGGAGAGGCAAATTTGGAGATCGAAGCGCACAACGAAAGTATTCCCGAGATCGATCTCCTGTTTCATCACCTGCAGGCGTACTTTGGCAACAAACCCGTGCAAAAGCAGGAGTTTTGGGCCGTCAACGGCGCTGCCGATTTTACCGGCAGACTCGATGCAACGGTGTGGAGTCCGTTTGAGCCACGGCTAACCGGGACGGTTCATGCCAAAAATGTCCGGTACCATGGAGTGCCATGGAGCAAAGTGGCCGCAGATGTCCAACTTCACGGGAAGCTGATCGATGTCTTCGATTCCGATCTGTCGCTGGGAAATGCAACGGCAAAAGCAAAGGCCAGATTCTTTCTGGAAGACAAAACCCATAAAAAGCCAAATGCCCTGGAAATGACCGCTTCGGTATCGGGCTTTCCGGCACAGGAAATCTCCCATGCGTTTGGCCTGAACCTTCCGGTGAATGGAAGGGTGAATGCCTCACTTGAGTTGCACGGTCCCTTTTCGGACCTTGAGGGAAAATCGGAGTTTGAGGCGATCCAGGGTGACCTGTGGGGCGAAAAATATGATCGAGGCACGGGCACCGTGTTGTTTTTCCCGGATTCGCTGGGGCTTCAGGATATCAGAGCTTACCTGGACGGCGGCTACGCAAGATTGACAGGCGATCTGGCTTATGAAACCGATGAGTACAACGTTGAATTTTCCGCTGAGAACATTCCCGTCGAAAGGCTGACCGTCTTGAAACAAAACGACCTGATCATGACCGGTGTCGGTTCTGCGAGCGGCAACGGGAAGGGCACTCTTGTCAAACCGCAATTGCAAGGAAACATTCGCCTCTCCAACTTAACCTACAAAGGTGAGATGTATGGAAATGTTGAATCCACCGTTTCCCTGGATCAGGGAAAACTCTCTCTGGACGCGCAGGGAATTGCGCGCGGCATCCCGAGTCGAGCTACGGCCAGTCTGAACCTGAGCGGGAATCTCCCGTACCAGGCCGACTTCGATATTCAGAAATTTCCTTTGGAAATCTTGACACGGGCTTACGCACCCGAAACAAAACAGGTGACCGGCCTCATCGGCGGCAAGTTCCGGATGTCCGGCACTCTGCGTCCTGCAAGTATCGAACATGTTTCAGGAGCCCTTGATTTCATCCAGCTTGATTTTCTAGGACTCAAACTTCAAGAGGCCCGCCCGCTGAACGTTTTGCTGAGCGATGATGTGATCCGGATCAAAGACAGTTTGCTGACCGGAAACGAAATAACCGTTTCGTTAAACGGCAATATCTATCCCAAACAGAACGGCCGTTTGGACTTAAATCTGTCTGCACAGATGGGACTCGCAACCCTTTCCACATGGGACGAGAACATCACAGCAGACGGCGTGGTGGATGCGAGAATCGCAATCGCAGGAACACTGCAGCAGCCGGGTCTCACGGGAGTCATGGAAATAAAGAATGGCTTCTTCCGCCATTTCAGTTTTCCCAACTCCCTCACCGACATTGCCGCACTTGTGACTTTCAAGAACCGCAACATTAACATCCAATCCTTTCAGGCCAATAGCAGCGGCGGAAAATTAACTGTGGGAGGTTCTGCCAGACTAAAAGGTTATTCTCTGGACCAGTACCGCTTCGATCTGTATGCGGAGAGGATTCGCGTTCACTATCCCGAAGGGTTACGATCCACGGTTACGGGAGAACTCCATCTGCAAACACAAAAAGAAGAAAGCTATCTCACAGGTGATATTGATGTGCTGCAGGGTGTGTACACGCAAAGCTTTGAAGAATCGCCAGACGTATTCGGATACGCGCGCGTTCCTTCTTTTGCCGGGCTGGGTACCGGGCCATCGGACGGTACGGCTCGCCAAACGAATCTGAACGTTCGCATCCATTCAAATGGGAATATCCTGGTGCGCAACAACTTCGCAAACATCCAGAGCTCCGCAAGTTTGAATCTGATCGGCACCATGGACGATCCCGTCCTGGTAGGTAGATTGGAAGTTACAAAGGGAGCAATCACATTTCAGGATCGCGAGTACACGGTTGTGCGCGGCTCTCTCGATTTTTCCAACCCCTACCGCACGGATCCGGTCTTGAACTTCATTGCGGAAACACGCGTGCGCGAATATCACGTCAATCTGACTTTTAACGGCACGTTCGACCGCATCTACCATGAGCTCTCGTCCGATCCCCCGCTGCCCAGGGATGACCTGTATATTCTGCTGGGCGCAGGGATCGCTCCGGGTCAGAATGTACCCGGCGTGGATCTCTCCACTTACATTGCCGGACAGGAAATCTCCCGATTCATCACCAGCCCGATCGCCTCGCCGCTGGAAAAGGGTTTCCGGCAAGTCTTCGGACTGCAGAAATTTCAGATCGATCCGGTTTACGTACAGAGTTCGCAGGTCGCGACGGCAAGAATTACGGTACAGAAAGACGTCTCCTCCGATTTTTCGATCACATACTCCACCAACCTTTTTACCACGGCAGAGGAAATTTTCCTGTTTCAGTACCAGTTGACTGACCAGATCCAGATCACTGCCTCCAAGGATGAACAGTCACGTTATGGAATTGATGTGCTGGTTACAAAGACATTTGAGTAAGGGCCTGCACAAAAATAACTTCCCATTTTGGCGCGAGCGGCGGGCGGCAGATGCAAGGGGCCGCGACGCAGGCCCTAAGTTCGTTCTGCTCCTTTGTCTCTGCTCCGGCTTTGCCCCCCCTTTGCCGGCTGAGTCCGCAATGACCGATTTCCAGTTCAAGAAAGTAGGAGCAGTCAGGATTCAAGCGGATGGACCGGTGGACGAAGAATTTCTGCTGAATCTGATTGAAATTACTCCCAATGTGGATATCGTGACGACATCCAAAATTCGGAAATCCATCGAGCTGCTTTACGAGACGGGGAATTTTACCAATGTCCTGGTGGATGCGGAAATGGTAGAGGATCGCGTCCAGCTCACTTTTATTCTTCGCTTAATCTACCGAACTGAGTTTGTTCATTTGAGAGGAGATTTTGGAATCTCCGCCCAGAAGATTCGCGGAAAGATCCTGCTGCGAAAGCGGGAGCCCTTTACTCCGGAGAAAGTGCTTCGGACACGTGCAGCAATTCTTTCGGTGTTGGAGGAGAACGGGTATTACAATGCCCGCGTTGTGCAGGACGTACTACTTCATCGCAGCAGAAAACGGGCCGAGATCGTATACACCGTATCTGCCGGACCACCGGCCTACGTGGGTAGCGTACAATTCACAGGAGCACCGCACCTTCGTCGCGAGGAATTGCTGCTCCACATGAAATCGCTCCCCGGACGGCGGTTCCGCCTGGTCCGGCTCAACCGTGATCTGGAAGAAATCGAACGACTGTACGATTCAAAAGGATTTCTGGAACACGACATCAAGGCTACAAAGCAGGAGCTGGATCCGGGCAATCACATGAATCTTGAAATTCAGATTAACGCCGGCAGGCAACTTGTGTTGAAAACTACCGGATTTCAAATTTCGGAAAAAAAGATCCGGGAAACTCTGCCGCTCTGGGTGGAGCGCAGCTACAATGACGACACCCTGGAAGAAGGCAAGCGCAGTCTCACCGGTACTCTGCAGTCGAAGGGCTATTACGACGCATCGGTTACCTGGGAAAAAGACCTGACAGCCCCGGAAATTCGGATTACATACAATATCGAACCGGGGCCGATCTACAAAGTCAACCAAATCTCCATTCAAGGGAACGGACACCTCACAGATCGAGAGATCGCGGAGATTATGGTGACCGACGAAAGCGGAAGTTTCGGCGCCCAAAGACTCGTCAGCCGGGTTTTTGAATCGGATCTCAACCACGTGATTTCGGTCTACCGTGAGCGTGGTTTTTTGTTTGCACACTGGACAAAGCGTGAAGTGAATCGCCGTCCGCAGGGAACAATCGATCTCGATCTGGCGATCGATGAAGGGCCACAGGTCCTTCTTTCCGAAATCCGGATCAAAGGAAACAGTAAAATCCCAACCGACACTCTGCTCCAGCGTCTGGCTCTGAAAAGCGGAGAACCGGTCAGCGAATCAAAAGTGAAACAGGATTCCAATGCCATCGTCTCTCTTTATTCCGAGCTGGGTTACCCGAAAATGAAACTCGAAAACCGCGTACTGCTCTCCCCCGATAAAACACGCGCTGTAGTGGAATATAGAATCGACGAAGGAGAACAGATTTTCGTAGACAGGATTGTGGTGAACGGCAACTATCGCACAAAACGCTCCGTAATCGCTGAAAACCTCTTCTTCGAAGAAGATGAGCCGTTCAGTCTGGTCAAAATCATCGCGAGTCAGAGTAAACTTTATTCCTTAAACATTTTCGACCGGGTGGACATCGAGACTCCCCGCCCGGACAGCCTCCAAAAACAGCAAAACGTCCTGATTCACCTTACAGAAGCAAGACCCTATACGATTTCTTATGGATTTGGTTATCAAACTTTTGACAAACTGCGCGGTATCTTCTCTTTCTCCAACAGAAACCTCTACGGGACAGGCCGCACACTCGCCTTTCAGATCAGGGGAGGATTGAAAGAAGGACGCATTCTTGTTTCTTACGTCGATCCTCACCTCCTCTTTCACAAAGTGAGCAGCACGCTTTCCGGATTTGCGGAGAACGGGGTGCGTGAAAGCTTCGATTTCACCCGGTACGGTGTACGGTTTCAGGTGGAGAAAAAACTATCCACAGAAAGCATTTATCTGCGCAAGAAGCGGGAACCTTCCAAGTCTCTTTTCTTCGGCTATCTATTCGAAGACATTGATACCACGGGAACCCCTTCCCTGGATCCGATTGACCGGCAGTTTCTTGCGATCCACATCTCCAGCCTCTCCGGATCGTTTGTGCGGGATGCACGTGATAATCCGGTGAATCCGCTGTACGGTAACTTTTTCAGCTCCGATCTCCAGTATGCATCCAGTTATCTTGGATCCGATACGGATTTCCTGAAATCGTTCAGCCAGTTTCAATACTTCATTCCAGCCCGCAAGAGCGTGATTGCCACCTCCCTGCGCCTGGGACTGGCAAGAGGATTCCAGGAAACAGTGGAAATGCCGCTCTCGCAACGCTTCTTTGCAGGTGGAGGAAGAACGATTCGCGGGTTTGAGCTGGATACCGCCGGACCTCTGGATGAAAACGGCGAACCGCTCGGAGGAAATGCGCTGTTCATCCTGAATCTGGAATATCGCTTTCCCATCCGCGGCAACCTGGGAGGCGTCGTTTTCTTTGATTACGGAAATGTGTATGATCTCGTTTCCAATTTTGATTTTTCAGAACTCCGCAAGACCACGGGAATCGGTATTCGCTACAAAACGCCCATCGGGCCGCTGACAGTGGACTGGGGTTACAAGCTCGACCGCGAGTTTGAACCGGTCCGCGAAAGCCCGTCTGAATTTTTCATCTCGGTCGGCCATGCGTTCTAAACTGGTACTCCTGCTGCTGCTCGTGCACTCGACTTTCCTGCATGCCGTAATCGTGGATAAAATCGCGGCGATCGCAAACAACAACGTCATTACTCAAAGCGAAGTCTCTGCTTCACAACAACTAAATCTGCACATTTCGGGATTGCCTGCCGACAAAGACCCTCTGCAGCAGAGAATCGATCACCAGATCCTGCTCGAACAACTCACGAAACAGCCGCCTGTCCCGCTCACCGGGGAGGAAGTGCAGAAGGAGATCCAGCGCTACTCCGGGGAACATGGCAGCAACGAACAGTTCATACAATTTCTGAGTTCGATCGGAATGAATTATTCCGATTTTGAGAATGAAATTCATGAGCAGCTCAGTATCCGCAGGTTTATCACAGAACGGTTCCGCCCATTTGTCAACATCACGATCGAAGAAGCTGAACAATATTACCAGAGCACTTATGTGCCCCGGATGCGAGCGGCCGGAATGGAGGTCCTTCCATTTGCCGAAAGTTTTTCGGAAGTGCAAAATGAGATGGTGGAGTCCCTCGTGCAGAAACGCCTGAACGAATGGCTCGGCCAACTTCGCGACTCCGCCACCATCAACATCAAGGACTGA
>CAZDDB010000002.1:0-22726 GCA_964504105.1 uncultured Acidobacteriota bacterium | reverse complement strand
GCGGGCACAGAAGACTTCGGCAGGCAAACATCATTTTTGGATTGACCACACACGCGTCGGCATAACCCGGTAAGAGGCACTATCAGAGCGTTGAAATAAAATTGTGAGAGAATAGTGCCATGTTCATTTTGATACCATACCGGCATGAGAGCCTGACCCTTCGCCGCCTCCCATGGATCACTTTCGGCCTCATTGCAATCAACGTGATCATCTATCTCATCGGTCTGTATTGCGGCCCAAACGATGAGGATATGAAGCAGTCCTTCAAAACACTCTTCGAATACTACGCCGACCATCCCTATTTGGAGCTCCCGCAGACGATCCGGCAGCTGGTACCCAAGCAGGCGTTGAAAAAGCTGGATCAAATGAAAGAAGAGGCGGATGAGGCTTCTTTGGCTGATGCGGAGGTACAGGATCAGCAGCAGGAGATGAACAGGCTGGCTGACGCGGTGATTCAGCAGCTTCGAAAGTATTTGTATTGGGAATACGGCCACCGGCCCGTCAAACCGTATCTGTGGAGTTATTTCACAAGTATGTTCCTGCATGCCGGGTTTCTGCATTTATTCGGCAACATGCTCTTCCTGTTTCTTGCCGGCTGCAGCATCGAGGATCTTTGGGGCCGGCCTCTCTTTCTGTGTTTCTACCTGTCGGCCGGAATCTTGTCGACCCTTGCTCACGATCTAAGATTTCCCGACAGCGAAATGCTACTGGTAGGCGCTTCCGGCGCTATTGCCGGACTGATGGGCGCATTCATGGTTCGCCTTTACAAGACCAGGATCAGCTTTTACTACAACATACTCCTGTTCGTCCGCGGCCGGTTTCAAGCGCCTGCCTGGCTTGTGCTGCCCTTATGGCTCGTACAGCAATTGTTTCTGAGCTCGATTGTTGGAGAAGAGGCGCACGTAGCATTTCTTGCGCATGTTGGAGGGTTCGTTTTCGGAGCGCTCTTTGCCGTCATCCTGGATCTTTTTCGTTTTGAAGATAAGTACGTGAATGCGTACGTGGAGAATCAGGTCGGAATTGCACAGAACCCGCTTTTTCTGAAAGCGATGGATCTTTCACAAAAATCCGACTTTGTGCAGGCGGTGAATCTTTTAAAACAGGTCGTTCAGAAGGAACCCGATCATGTTGAGGCCTATATGGAATTGCGAAGGATCTTCATTCTCATTAAGGACCCGATGGCCTATGATCACTACACGGGGGGAATGCTGGAGGCTTTGATTCGAAATCGGCAACACGAGATGATTCCGGAATTCTATCGCCAGTGTTTGTCGGATCGCAATGTGTTGCCGGTTCGAAGTCTCCTGACGATGGGCGCGTATCTGGAAGAGGTTCCCGATTACCGGTTCGCCATGGATGTGTATCAAAAATTGATCGAACAGCATCCGGACGATCAATTGGTTCTCAAGGCCTACAGCAAAATGGCTCGTCTTTGCATGGATAGATTGATGGACACGAAACGAGCGACCGAGCTGTTGGTGAGAGCTTATGGAAAAGCCGGCAGCGGGGAATGGGCCTCGATTCTCAGAGGTGATTTTAAGCGATACGGGATTCCGCTTCCGGCTGCGGTGATTCCGGAAAAGCCGGCTCCCGTTGCCCTGTCTTCGAATGTTTCCGAACCGGTAGCCTTTCTTGACATGCCGGCCGAACCGGAGATTCAAATGGCTCTTCCGAATTCGGCTTTTGATGGACAAAAGGGAGGCTGGAATCCGGTCATCTGTTCGCTGGAAAGAATCGAGCCATCCGGTTTGATTTTACAGAACCAGCAGGAAATGGAAGGTAGTTTGAGTTGGGGCAAGATCAAAATGGTCTCCGTAGGGAGAATCCGAGTGGCACCGCCGGGAGCAACGAAACCGGAAAAGGATTTCCTGATGCTGGATCTCATTCCGAAACGTTCAACCGGAGACGAGAGCACTGCCTTCTACAGAATTCGTAACCAGAGCCGTAACCCTAAGAAGATCTTTCCTTCGGAATCGATGAACTCATTGGAAACTTTCCGGAAGATGATGGAACTGATTCTGGAAAAGAGTCTTGCGGATTGCGCTCCGGATCGTGAAAAATGCGTTGGACCTCAGTTCGCCGTCTTTTCCAGCCTCAGCCAGTATGAATCACAAATCAAGACGAAGGTGCTTTCACATGATTCGTAAATATTTTTTTTCAAAGGCAAAATGTGGCGGAATAGTAAAGAACTCGCTCCCTAGCAGCGACAAAGAGGTATTCCGGCGACCGGCGCTGCGAAACGAAGGTGTATTTTTATGAACCGTACACGTTCAAATGCATTGATCTATGTTTCCGCTTTATTCACCATGCTTTTTGTTTTCGTAGACTGGCCGTGTTATGCCGGGCAGAGCGGCACTCTTACTAAGGACAAAAAAACCAAGCCCAAGACTGAGAAGGATGAAGAGCAGGAATACTCCTATTTTGCCCCGGGTGCTGTGCCGAAAGGCAATTCCCAGGAGGAACTAAAGGCCCAGTGGGCGCATGCGAAGGAGACCGCAGTCGTCCTTCAAGAATTTGGATCCATCAAGAAAACTGATAATGTTAGGATCATCTATAGCAGCAAGCTCGCGTATACGGTGGTTGTCAGGACAGCCGATGACTCATACAAAAGAATGGTAATTGGCGCCGACATTTTTTTGGACAATTGTGAAATCAAGGATGCGCAAGGCAACACTGCTGTTGATGTTGCTCCCGCTGCTTCGATGGAGGGGAGCAAGCCTGAGGATAACGCCCTTCAGCTTGAAACCCGCGCGCCGGTTCATACGCTGCCGGCGGAGAAACCAGGAGCCATGAGGCTTTCTTTGATGCCTCCTTTTCTGACCGGGGCCGGCCTTCTCATGATCGGAATCATTTCTACAATCCTGCTTGCGAAAATAGAGAAGCGAAAAAGAAAGAGGTGATAGGCGATCTCTAGTTTGGAGTTGCTATGGCTGTTCCAAAAGCATGATGAATCGCTTTGCCCAATCCGCTTCCTTTTTGTCTCCCTTTGTGCTGACCATCTTAAGATTCCCTAATGCTTCAAAATTTCAGAAGCAGACCGTGAATATCCTGCAAAAAAGAAAAGCAGATTATCTTCGAGCGTGTATAAAACATCGCGATCCATCTTGAGCGGCCAGGCATCCACCCGGTCGTCCGGATGAAATTGAAAACATGTAATTCCACCGTACGATGCAGCATATTCTGTCACACCGGAACTCGGGCGGGACGCCCGAGCTACAAACTATAATAATAGTGCTACTAATATCATAGCCACTGCGGAGCCGACCAGCGTATTCATGAAGTTGATAATCTCGTTATCGATGATTTTCATGGTTTCCAGGGTGGCACCGAGATAACTTTCCACTGTCGTGCCGATGAAAGCGGCCAGTACACAGAGGGCCGCTGCGGGCACAGAAAGCAGTTGCAAGGCAAGACCCACACCGCAAACAATGACGGATGCGATGATTCCGGCAAACGTTCCTTCTAGCGAAACGGCTCCTTCGGTTCCAACCGGCACGGGACGCAATGTGGTGATCAGGATCGGATGTTTGCCCAGGACCTGTCCGATCTCACTGCTCACCGTGTCGGAAGCCGCCGTTGCAAATGCCGCAAACACACCCACGACAAAAATCATGCGGGAATGCTCAGGCGCCAGCATTGCCAGAATTGCCAGAAACGCGCCCATCGAACAGTTGGCAGTCGCGTTCTTCCACCCTCTGGCTCCTCCCTTCTCTTGCGCCACGCCGAGCGCTTTTTTGCGTGCATAACCAAATTTCGTTGCACCTGATCCCAAAAAGAAAAAGACAAACAGAACCAGAAACAACTGCCAGCCGCCAAAAGTGTACAGAACTGTTCCGATCAAAAAGCCGGAAGTGAATCCGGAACGACTCACCATCCGAAGGGCGAAAGCAATACCTCCAAGCACAAGATTGATTGCCCCGCCCCAGAGCAAGTTTTGAAGCAGCACATCTTGTTTGGCGTGAAGCATGGCGGGGTCGATCTGATGCAAGGCAAAGGCGAAGAAGGCGGCAGAAACGGGTACGGTCAGATTGTCATTGATCCCAACGGGGATCGTTTCAACCACAGCCGCAAGAATTGTCGCCAGAAGAGGAATTGCAACCACAAACCAGACTTGAGGCTCCTGGGGATTTGACCAGACCCATTTCGTGAAAAGCACAGCGCTGAGCCCCCCAAAAAACAGAAATGCCAGCGACCCCGCATAACTGCGATTCGGGTTCCACGGAAGCTTCGTCGTACCAAACTTCTTGCCAAAAATCGACGCGAATCCGTCTCCCCACGCCATGATCGCCCATGCACAAGCAACCAGATGAAGACGATTGGGGAAGCAGAAAATGAGAAACAATACCGAAAGCGGATAGAGTAGGATTCCAACCGGATAGCCGCGTTGATGATCATCCTGGCGATAAAGCCCCTTTCCACCGATCCGCGGCAGAATCTGCCAGTTGAAAAGAAAAGCGGCAAGAGCAAGCAAACCTGCCTGCCAGAAATTCAGCCGGCGCAGCAGCAAAGCAAACAGGCTGGATCCGATATGAACGGCCTTTCGCTTGTATTCAGAATTCATGTCAGCTAGGAGTACACAGAGAGGTCAGCCACAGAGGACACAGAGGTCACAGAGAATGACGAAAGAGATTTCTCGGGATGGCCTTGTAGCACCGTCCCAAAACATGAAGGAACATGCCATATTGCTGTGGTGCGGGCGTCTCGCTTCATCCTTTTTTCACGTGTCCTTCACTTCTCAGCCAGCTTACCATTTTGGCGAGGCCTTGTTTCAACGGCGTGATTTTGTAGCCAAGCTCGCGAATGGCGAGTCTGCTGTCGCAGGCCCAGGCGTGACGATAAATACGAGCCACTTCATGGGTCAGCATCGAAGGTTCTCTGCCGAATAACTCCGCCAGCAGGTACTCACCATAACCGACAACAGTGGCCATCGGCATCGGGATGTTCATGGACGGCGGTTTTTTACCGCTGACTTCATACAACGTTTGATAGAATGAAGCGCCAGTCTGGTTGTCTCCGCCCAGAATGTACCGCCGGGAAGCAGGTTGTTCTTCAACAACTTTGACAAAACCGTTGACTACGTCCTGAACATATGTATAGGACCATTCTTTCAACGCCAGGCCAAACGGCATCTTTCCATTGAGAAACTGGATGAGACTTTTCGCAACGATGTTTCCATCCGTCAAATTCCCGGGGCCATAGATCACGCCCGGATAGAAAATGTGCAGCGGGTGTCCTTCCTGCAACAGTTTGCGCGCTTTCTGGTCGCCGAGATGTTTGGTGCGTTCATAATCATTGTGAAAATGATCTGTCCGCCGTACATCTTCCTCCGTCAACGGCGGTCCGTCCGATGGACCGAGCGCCATGAACGAAGACGCGTAAATGAATTTGGGGATCCCCGCATCAGAGGACGCGCGCACCGCGTTTTCGAGCGCATCCACATTCACACGATCGAATTCTTTCCGGTCACGCACCCACATCTTCACGAGTGCTGCAGTGTGCACAAAGACATCCTGACCTCGAAGAGTATCGCGATAGGTATTCAGATCCTCAATTCTCCCTCGCACGCTTTGTATGCCGGAAGGAAAAGAAGTAGCTTTTTCGGGAGTGCGGACGAGAGTTGTAATTTGATGATTGCGGGAATGCAGCTCTTTCAATAATTCCTGACCTAGAAATCCGGTTGCGCCGGTGAGAAAAATTTTCATGGGACGGCCGCGCCTGTCTTGAGTTCGGATCGCCAGAAATTCAGCAGATCCCCCAGAGTTGTTTGGATCTCATATTCCGGCCGCCAGCCGGTTTCCGCGCTTAGTTTTTCCGCGCTTCCAAATAGAAGGGGCATATCCACCGGTCTGAATTTCTCAGGATCTACTTCCACTTGAAACCGGCGAGACGACCGTGACAGAAGAATGTCCAGAATTTCGCGAATGGAAATAGCTCGCCCCGAACAAACATTGTACGGTTCTCCCGGAACTCCCTTCTCAAGGATTGCATGATATGCGCGAACGACATCGCGGACATCAGAAAAATCACGCCTGGCCACCAGATTCCCTACGCGAATCACAGGAGTTTCCGGCGCGGTTTCGGCCATCGCAACCTGCTTTGCAAACGAGGAGCACACAAACGTTTCTTTTTGCCAGGGTCCAGTGTGATTAAAAGAACGGGAAAGATACACAGGAAACTTCTCCGCTTTCGCATACTGCATTCCAAGGATTTCCTGCGCGATCTTGCTCACCGCGTAAGGGGAGGAAGGAAACAGGGGATGCGTTTCCAGGATCGGCTGTTGCGCCTCCGGAATGATGCCGTAACAGTCGGCCGATCCCACCAGCAGCACACGGGGGAATTCCGGCAAAGCGCGGCAGGCTTCGAGCAGATTCAAGGAGCCAAGAAAATTTGTCTCGATTGTGCGTTTGCGATCCGTCCAGGATTCGTGAACGTGCGCCATACCGGCCAGATGATAGACGCGTTCCGGAGCGATGGAGCGCAGCAGCTTCTTCAGTTTTCGTTCTTTGAGGATATCTTCGCGATACACGGCAACCCGGGGATGTTCCTCCAGGTGCTGGATCTCGTGCTCCGGATGCAGGATTCCTGCTACTTCTATAGTAGGATCACGCAAAAGGAATTCGACCAGGTGACTTCCCACAAAACCGGCAATGCCTGTAATCAGCACGGTCGTCATGTGACTTCCATCCCCAATCTGCAATCCGCGATCCGCACTGGAATTACCGGATCCGGTCGCGCCAGTAGTCCATGATGTCCGAAAGCGTCTGCTCGAATGGAATCTCGGGTTTCCATCCGGTTGCTTTCTGAAACTTCGTGCAGTCTCCTTGCAAAAGCGGAACATCCGAAGGACGCAGGCGCGAAGGATCTTGCTGCACTTCCACGCTTCTGTTTGTCTGCGCAAGGATCATCCGCAGCAGCTCCTGGATTGAAATCGCGTTGCCTGTGCAGATGTTGTAAACATCGCCGGGTTCACATTTCTCCAGAGACAACCAGTACCCACGTACCATGTCGCGAACATCGGTAAAATCGCGCCTGGCTTCCAGGTTGCCCACTTGAATGACTGGTGGGCGCTTTCCTTTTTCGATTTCCACAGCTTGCTTGCTGAAGTTGGAGCAAACAAATACTTCTCCGCGGCGTGGGCCGGTATGATTGAACCCGCGGGTTCGCACGCTTTTGATTCCGTAAGACATGTAGTACTGGTAAGCGAGATAGTCCTGTCCGATTTTGCTGACAGCATAGGGGCTGAGGGGGCGAAGCGGGTTTGTTTCCCTGATCGGGATTTCATCCGGATACACCATTCCGTATTCTTCGCTGGAACATGCGATCTGGACCCAGCAGTCCTTTAATTTCGATTCACGCAGCGCCTCATATACATTGAGTTGTCCCAGAATATTGGTGGTCAAAGATTCAGCCGGCGCATTCCAGGAGCTCGGCACAAAACTCTGTGCTGCCAGATGAAAGATTTTGTCCGGCCTTACGTCGGCAATCAGCGCCTTCACCGAAGAGGCGTCCACCAGATTGCATTCCAACACCTGAATCCGGTCCAGAAGATGCTCTATGTTTTCAGTCCGGGATCGCCACCGGCGGATTCCGTAAATCTCAGCGCCGGGATGTTCCTTCAAAATGTATTCCGCAAGGTGACTTCCAGCGAACCCTGTGATTCCTGTAATTAATACTCTCAAAACTCCTCCCAGCAATCATTCTTTCTCTACGGACCAGGCGTCTCTGCGGTAAATTCCTACGAACGCAGTTCGTGTTCGTTCTCTTTCAAGAACGCAATGTATTCTGCCGTGCTTTGCTGCCAGGTCCTGGGTGTGTTTCCTGTGCTTTGGATATAACGCGAAATGTCCAGCACGGAAAAACGGGGCCGTTTTGCCGGCAAATGTAAACGTTCATTTGTAACAGCTTCTATGGAATTGTTCAAGCCATAAAGGCTCAGTATGGTCTGGGCCTGCTCGTGGCGGGTGCAGTGCCCGAGATTGGTGAAGTGGAAGATCCCACCGGCCTGAACCGAGAGAAGCTTCAGCAGCCCATGGGCCACATCGCCGGCATAAGTGGGAACGCCGGTCTGATCGATAGGCACTTCCAACTTTGCGCCCGCCAGCGCTCTCTTGAGCAGTTTCTTAACGAAATTATCCCCGTTTTGACCAAAGATCCAGGAAGTGCGAAGAATCAGATGGGAACAACCGGAGGCTGTAATCTTTTTTTCTGCTTCCCACTTTGTTGTGCCGTAGTAGTTGATCGGATTGCAGGAAGCGTCTTCTGGATAAGACTTATCTTCGTATCCATCAAAGACGTAGTCGGTGGAAAGATGAACGAGATGGGAATTATATTTCCGGCAAAGGCCCGCGAGATGACCGGGCGCCTGGGTATTCACCAGAAACGCAGTCTCACGGAATCTTTCGCAGTCGTCTACTCGCGTAAACGCAGCGGCATTAATGACCAACTCAGGCTTTGTCTTCGAGACCGTCTTTTCGACAGCGAGATAATCGGTGATGTCGAGATCCTGATGGCTGAAAGCAAACAAGTGCGTACCGGCCAGAATTTTGGCGAGGGCGCTACCGATCATTCCACGGCTGCCCAGCAGAAGCGTGCGCTGTTTTAAAGGGGACGGATTTGCCATGATTCTTTCGCAATGGATCCGTAATGTTTGGAATAGAATTCCCGAAACTCTTTCTGGCGCTCACGGATGTTACGCCACCAGGTCTCGTTGGCCAGATACCAGTCGATGGTTTCCTCCAATCCGCGTTTCAGATTCCATTCCGGGTTCCAACCGAGTGTCCGGAGCCTGGAGCTATCCAGCGCATAACGGCGATCATGACCCGGACGATCGGTGACGTGCTGAACGAGAGATTCTGATTTGTTCAGGCGGCGAAGAATGGCATCCGTGATTTCTAAATTTGTAGCTTCCTGGTTTGCGCTGATGTTGTAAACTTCACCCGGCTCCCCTTCTTGCAGCAACAGCAGCAGCGCC
Organism: uncultured Acidobacteriota bacterium; assembly: GCA_964504105.1. Taxonomy (GTDB): domain Bacteria; phylum Acidobacteriota; class HRBIN11; order JAKEFK01; family JAKEFK01; genus CAZDDB01. The sequence continues at coordinate 13,755 of CAZDDB010000002.1, read as the reverse complement.
GAACAGTGGTCGCGCACATGCAGCCAATCCCGCACTTGCCGGCCGTCTCCGTAAACCGGGAGAGGCTGGTCCTGGATCGCATTCGTTACAAAAAGAGGAATCAGCTTTTCCGGATACTGATTCGGCCCGTAGTTATTGCAGGAACGCGTGATGATGACCGGAAGGTCATAAGTCTTGAAAAACGAAAACGCCAGACGATCCGCTCCTGCCTTGCTTGCCGCGTAAGGATTGGCGGGCATCAGAGGATCCTCTTCACGAAACGAGCCGGCCGGACAACTGCCGTACACCTCATCCGTGGAAATGTGAACGAATCGCCGGAGATTGTATTTTCGAGCGGTTTCCAGCAAGACAAACGTACCGTAAATATCGGTGCGGATGAAATTCTCCGCACCATAAATCGATTTATCCACAAAGGACTCCGCAGCAAAATGCACGGCCGCGTCCGAATCCGCCATCAACCGGTCCACCAACTCACGATCGCAGATATCTCCGCGCACAAACCGGTGGCGCGGATGGTCCTGCAGATCGGCAACGTTGTCAGGATTTCCGGCGTACGTCAACAAATCGAGATTCACGATCCTTGCATCCCGATCGTGCTCCAGCAACGCGTGAACAAAATGACTGCCGATAAAGCCGGCCCCGCCTGTAATCAAATAACGCATTTGAATATCAAATATTAAAAATCAAAGATCAAATAAAAATTAGTAAATACGCAAAAAAACGCAACGTCCCGCCGGCAACTTCGCGAGCAAAGTGCGCGATCCGGGTCATCACACTCAGAAGGTTCTTTGTTTATTTTCGTTATGTTTATTTGATTTTTGATATTTGATTTTTGATTTTTAGTAGATTTCGATGTCGCTGTTATCTCCCACCAGCAGCCGGTAGGCCTGGGGAGGACGGTCGTTCCTGGAGATCCGCACATTTACACCGATCAGACTGTCTTCCACCCGGCGGCGCAAATCCAGAATCTTGCTCCCGCGCAGCAGGATGCTGTGCTGGATCTCGCTGTCACGAATGACACACTGGTCCTGGATCGAAGTGAACGGCCCGACAAATGCGTTTTCGATTATGCTGTTTTCACCAATCACCACGGGTCCCCGGATCGTGCTGTTGATCACACGGACTCCCTTTTCAATCACAACCCGTCCGTCGATTCGTGATCGTTCATCCACTTCCCCACTCACTCTTTGCGTCAGCGTTTCCAAAATCAAACGGTTCGCTTCCAGCATATCCTCCAGCTTTCCCGTGTCTTTCCACCAGCCATCCACCTTGTGCGCCTCCACACGATAACCGTGATCAATCAAAAACTGGATCGCATCGGTAATCTCCAGTTCCCCGCGCCAGGATGGCTTCAGCACAGCTTCCGCTTCAAAGATGTGCGGATCGAACATGTAGACGCCGACAAGCGCCCAGTTGCTTTTTGGTTCCCTGGGCTTCTCTTCCAACCGGATCACACGGTTGTTCTCCAATTCAGCAACTCCAAAATGCTCGGGGTTGGGAACGGAAGCAAGGAGGATTTGGGAGTTCGGTCGAGACCTCCGAAAATCATCAATGAGAGACGCGATTCCATTTTTCAGGAGGTTATCGCCGAGATACATGACAAAGGCCGAACCGCGCAGAAAATCTTTTGCGGTGAACAGGGCATGGGCCAATCCCAACGGCTCCGGCTGTTCAATATATGTGACCCTCACATTCCACCGGCTGCCGTCTCCAACAGCTTCCATCACTTCGGCCCTGGTTTCACCCACAATGATCCCGATTTCACGGATGCCTGCTTCCGCAAGAGCCTCAATCCCGTAGAAAAGAATTGGTTTGTTTGCAATGGGGACCAGCTGTTTGGCGCGCGTGTAAGTCAACGGGCGAAGACGAGTCCCCTTGCCTCCGCTCAAGATCAGTCCCTTCAATTCCATCGGGACCTAGAACCTTCGCGGAGGAGCCCCGCTCTGGAAACTCACGAGATTGCCGATATTCGGAAGACTGATGGAAAACGTAATCTGGTTTTCCTTGCCGTTAATCCGGAAGACCTCGCTAAAATGTCTCCACTCCACACCCACACTGAAACAATCATCATTGTAGACAAACCCCAGCGAGCTACTGAGGAGATCTTTCTGCGTGATGTCAATTCCGGCTGTTCCACTGAGAACTACCCGCTTCTTCCAGAGCCCGACACCGGCATTTGTCTGGATCGAATTGCCCGCAACTGTGCGGATCCTCGGCACTCCCGGCTGCGCAGAAAAGGGAGTCGGATTGCTGTACACATAGCTCAAGTTCGAGTACCACCGGTCCGTATCCCGCAGCGTTGCAGCCAACTGGATCCGGGTGAGCTGCGTAAAGTGAAGATCATATTCCGTGGCAAAAGAGATGTTGTAATGCACCGTGGGATTTACGCGCAGCACTGATGTGATCGGGGAAATTCGCTGGACTTCTTCCTGGCCCTGAATTTTATTGAATGAATCGGAATCAAAGCGATAGCTCTGCGAAACACGCCACGAAATGAACTCCCATGCGGATTCTGGAGCCTCTTCCAAAGGCTTCGGATTGTAATACTGATACTCATCCGGCTCATATTCCTCTTCTTCCTTTACGGGACGTTTTGCATAAAGAAGATTGGTCAGGGAATACGTGATCTGTCTTTCCCCTAAAACGGAATCCACCTCGTCAATCTGAATGATATTGGGACGCTCCGTAATGTCCTGAAGGTATTCGAATATCACCTGCGGCTCGATCGCATGTTTCCATTTTTTCGCGTAGCCACGACCGGGGGTATCAAAAATTTTGCCGAAGTTCGGACCCCGAAAATCGAGAGCAAACTGATGATACGTTCGCGTAAGCGGATCATCAACGATTCCCTCTACTTTGTTTTGCGAGCTGCTGTAATAAGTGATCCGTTCGCCAAAAGTTGGAGTGAACGTGAGCCAGGAGAGATAGGTGATGGGAAAGGAGATCGCAGGAAGCGCATCATAACGCTGATAAAAAAAGCTTTTGGAAGTATTGTTGGCAAACGTATTGGCGCGCCCCAATTCATCAAACGAGCTCAGAAGGGTCCAGAAAAACGGAGTCCCTCCCAGTTGCTGATTGCGCGATTGAAACTCAACTTCCGGGACGTGATAGAAGCTGGATGAAGCACCGGTCTGGTTGCCTTCGCGTTCTGACCAGTTGCCAAGGAAGTTGAGGCTGTAATAGGACCAGTTTCGCGTCAGGAACCCCTGGGCAGTTTTGGTTTGCCGCAATGCCCCCTGCAGAGTCTTGGCAAAGTCGCGGACATATTCGAAGCTGCTGAAGTAGTCTACAATCCCGGACAGGCGGAAATCCGCCGGCAGTTCCTGCTTCACGGCGCCATCTATGGTCCACTGCCTCCCCAGAATATTGTCGTTGGCGGCATATGCTTTGATCGAACCAAGTGACTCTTTGCTTTCCGCGTACCGGTATTCCGCGCCACCGCCCCACCCCCGCTCCTGGTAATGGTCCACCCAGTAGGTTGTGTCCATCGAATCCCCCATTGCCCAAAAAAAAGAGCCACCAACATAAAATCCCTTTGTGTCGTTGGGGCCGAAACTGGGAAACAGAAACCCTGTGGCACGGTCTCGTCTGATCGGCCACATCATGTAAGGAGAATAAAACAAGGGTAGCGATTTGGCTTTGATCAGGAAATTCTTGAAATGAATGTATTCATTGATCGTCATCCGGGCGGTAGTGGAGTTCAGCTTCCAGTGAGGAACAATCTGCGAGCATTCGGTAAAGATTCCATCGTACAGTTTGTATTCTTCCTCTCCGAGTTTTTCCAGTCTTGTCCCCCAGAAAAAAATCTGCGGTGGTATGAACCCGCGGGCGTCGTACATATTCCCTTTTTTCGTATCCAGATTCAATTCCAGTTTGTTGCCCGTCAGATGCTGGTCTTGCTGATCCAGGACGACATTGCCCGTAGCCACCAAGTCCTTTGTAGTGGCGTCGTATTCGGCGTGGTCCGCCTGCAACCGCATCCCCTGATAAGCAATATCGACGTATCCATCGAGAACATAGTACTTGGGCCGGGTTTCGTTCTGCGTTTGGGAGGCAATTTTCAGATCCCTGGAATATCCGGGGCTATCAAGCTTTTGAAACTTCCCGAGTTGATCGCGATCCGCTCCGATCTCGTTGGTATCGGCGCCCTGGACTTCCGCAGGATATTGCCCTCCGGTGCTTTCGGATTCCTGTTCATCGCTGGAATCGTAGGATTGAGCGGGTAACAGAGACGGAGAAGTCAAGAGCAGGACAACAACAAACGTGAAGAAAAACCGTTTCATGTAACGGACTTAAAGTTATCACGCTGGTACCGCTTTTTCAAGCGCAGGAAGAGAGAGAGAAACACGCAACCACAGACGCACGGAGAGCACTCCGACCGGCCGCTCTGCGTTTCTGCGGTGAAATTCGATTGATTCGAGGCGGGTTGCATGTTAACGTGCAGCCGTATGACGGGGTGGATTGATTCGCATACACACCTGGATAGTGACGAACTATATCCGCAATGCGCCAAGGTATTGCAGCGCGCGGCAAGTGCCGGCATCAGTGATATGCTGCTGGTCAACAGCGAAGCGCACGAACCAAGCTTCCGCCGTACGATGGAGATCGTCCGAATCGAGAGTGAAATCAGAAAATATGCCTCTCTCGGAGTTCATCCGCATCATGCCCTGCAGTATGGCGCCGAACTTGAGAAACTCCTGACCTCTTTTTTGAATCAAGAAAGGGTGATTGCACTGGGAGAAATCGGTCTGGACTTTTATTACGACTTTTCGCCGCAGGAGGTCCAGATTCAGGTTTTGGAGCGGCAGTTACGACTCTCTCTGGAACGCAACCTTCCGGTAGTGATTCACTGCCGGGATGCGTACAGCTTGCTGGCGGAGATCCTGGAGAAAAACGCGAGGCAGTGGCGCGGCATGATCCATTGCTTCACGGGAACTCTGGAAGAGGCCGAAACCTTGATGAGTCTTGGTTTTCATATTTCGTTTTCGGGAATTGTGACCTTCCGAAATGCCGATATGCTTCGTGAGGTGGCACGGTGTATTCCGCAGGACCGGATCCTGATTGAAACCGATGCGCCCTATCTGGCTCCTGTTCCGCATCGTGGAAAGACAAATGAACCCGCTCTTGTGGTTCACACGGCAATCCTGATCGCGAAACTCAGACAAAGTACGGAAGAAGATCTGTCCGAATCAATCTCGCAAAACTTCCAGGCGCTTTTCCGGACTTGACAGTATTGTTAAGATTCAATAGATTGAAAACGGTTTTCAATAACGAATGGAAGAAGAATTACAGGTCTTAAAGGACTATCTTGTCCACAAGAGACTGAAGAGAACAGATCAGCGGGAAAAGATTCTTGATGTGTTCCTGCATGCCAAGCGTCACGTTACAGTAGAAGAACTGCACAACCTGGTAAAGTATAACGACCCCAGTATCGGACTCACGACGGTCTACAGGGCGATGAAGCTGTTTTGCGAATGCAATCTTGCGCGCGCAAATCATTTTGAAGAAAGCAGAGTCAGGTATGAACAACAGTACAAAACAGCCCACCACGATCACATGATTTGCGTCAAATGTGGCGAAACGGTGGAGTTTGTAAACGATCAGATTGAAAAGCTCCAGGAAAAGGTCGCGCAAAAATACGGTTTCCAGATGGTCGACCACAGAATGGAGATTTTCGGCTACTGTCCCAAATGCCTGAAGTCGAAGTCGGGGAGGGATATGGAATTGCTTTAATTATGAAAATGATTTTCAGTTTCATAATTACAGTGTAAATCACCTTTTTTCTCGAGGAAGCAAGCTTTTACACCATTCCTCGTTGCCCAATCAAAACCGTTCTTTGGCCCCATTACGTACAGAGCCGTGCTCAACACATCGGCATCCAGGGCCGATGGGCTCCAAACGGTAACCGATCCAAAGTCAGCAACCGGCCAACCCGTAGCGGGATCCAGAATATGGCTGATCTCTTTTCCTTCAATTCTTCGGGCGTGCTCAGATTGTCCGCTTGTAGACAGGGACCCGTAAGAGATCTGAAGCACTTTCCCGGAAGAGAGTTTGCGAGTGGAGGGATTTGCGATATCTATGGAAGAAGGCATCCGCCAAACAGCTACCTGACCCCCGAAATTCAAAACCATAGGAGCATAGTTCTCTTTTTCCGCAAGAGAGATCACACGATCGAGCGCTTCCCCTTTTCCAAAAGCGCCGGAGTCTAACAGAACCGTTTCGGTTTTTGTCACTGCACACTTCCCCGGATTCAGATTCATGTGAGAGAAACCTGACTCGGCCAGAGCTGCATCGATAGCGGCTGCATCCGGGATTCTGGTGTCTCCTTGAATTCCCCAGAGTTGGACGAGTTTTCCGACTGCGGGATCAAATGCTCCATGACTTGATTTCACCCAGCGATCCAGCTTCTGCATCAGAACGCAGGTAGATGGCGATAGAGAAAATGGAATTCCAACCGGATGTGAGTTCAGTTGAGAGAATTCACTTTCAGGACGCCAGTTGCTGATTTCTTCTTCCGTTTGCTCAATGACGCGAACGACCCCTTCCATTTCCCGGAGCCCCCTCTCGCGGCTCTGTGCGTACGATGTAATCTTCAGGATCGTACCCATCAGGTAGACTTCCCGTTCAACCTGCCGGCCGGATCCAGGCAAAGACAAAACGGGCAGGCAAAAAAGAAAGAGTAGACGAATCACACCTGAACCTGGTTCCGCTGCAGCGGATTTTGCGCAGACAGCGAGCGTCTGAAACGAATCGATGCAATCTGGTGCACGGCAAAGGACACAAACCATAGTGTTCCACTGATCAGATGAACCCAGACAAGAATTGCGCGTCCGTTCCCGGTGATTACCTGGAGCAGATATCCGGACACCACCATCAGCGCAAACAACGGCATCAAGAAGATCCCGGAACGGCGGGCGATCCGCACTCCATTCTCCAGCTTCCACAGGATGTGCGAATGCACGATCAGACCTACCGCCAGCACAAGCACCGGAGCAACGACAATGTGTGCGGCAATCATGTATGGCTCCCAGGGATGATTCACAACGCTAAACGGATCGGCAGACTTCATCAGATAATGCATCGCCGCATAAATCAAACCTGTTACGCTGAGCACAAAAGTAGAAACATGCAGCAGCCACACTTCCGTCCGGTTCAATTCGCGTTTTCTCCTTGATGGACGGCTTCTTTCTGCCGGAGGATCCGGTCAATTGCCAGTACGCGCCGCACGGCTTCTGTTGTGGCCTTTGCCGTCAGACTCGCCCCCGTAACAGGATGGATCTGCCGTTTCAATTGCAATTCCGGCGCAAGATCCTTCCCCTCAAATTGTTCGTACCATCGACGATTTGGCTGATATTCCGGCGGCTCCAGAAACGCAACCACCTCCACGCGCTTCACCCTGCCGTCAGGATCCAGGATGATCAGCAGGCTCTCTTTCTTCGTTCGAACTACGTGAGTATCGAGATACGCTCTTCCGACAATCGACTGCTCACGAACAGCAACATAGCGCGCAACCAGCGCCGTGGAGACTGCCACACCGGAAGCCTCCGCTACCAGCTTTTTTTCCTGCTCAGTCAGAAACACGACCGACGACTGGATCGTCGCGTCCGGAAAAGCAAGTTTGAGCGCTTCTTCCCTGGTGATCCCGGCCGCATCAACAAAACCAACAAACGCAAGAGCCGGGATCAAAGTCAGAAGTTTGTTCATTAAAAGCTATACCCCAGAAGCAGGTTGAACTGATTTGTACCCGTATCGGCCTCGTCATCCATGTTCTGATAATCTGCTTTAATTACGATATTGTAGATCGGACTAAACTCCGCGCCAAAAGTCCAGACTGTCTGATCGCGCGCAGGATTTTTTAGAAAACCGGACGGAACAGAAGACTGGGTGTTCACTTTTTCGAATCGAAAATAAGGTGTAACACTTCTGTTTTCGTTTTCGCGGCGCGCAAGCAGATTATAACCCGCCTGCAAGTAACCGCCCTTTAACGATTCTCCAACGGAAAGGTTGCCCATGGCGCCAATCACCGCGTTCAGCTCCTCCACATGATCGAGCGCAGCCTGCGCGTAAAGCGCGCGAAGATCCCAACCGCTCCGGCGGTACTCAACGTGACCTTCACCAATGATCGTAGGCACGTTCAAATCGGTGGGAACCGAAGTACCGAAAACAATGGAATCTCCGCCGTAAAAAGAGCCGCCAAACAGGAATCCCGGAGCCGGAGTGACATCGACTCTGCCAACAAAGGAAGGACTATCCAGTTTTGCCCTTGCTCCATTCTGTCTGCCGTCCCGCAATCCGGAAGAGAGGAATCCTGCCGCGTTCAATCCATTCACCAGATAAGCGCGGTAATCAACAACGCCCTTTCTCCCTGCAATGCCGAAACCGTTCTCGCGCCAGGTAGATGGAATGATCACGCTTTCGGTCAGTGGACGGCGCGCGCCCAGAAAGACGTTTGGTTCGTGGAACTCATTCAAAAAGCCCATCGGAATCAAGACCAGACCACCGCGCAATGTCAGATCATCGTTCAGCCGGTAATCAATATGCGCAAACTCAACGGAAACTTCACCAATCCCTTCTCCCGTGGAGGCATGTTCATATTCAATCTCCGAGTTAAACAGGAACCGGTCGTTGAAACGGTATCCCACATAAACGATTGCGCGAAGAAAATCGATTTGATCGGTACGACCGGAAGGAGTCCCTGTGTCCGTTTCCTCGGGGAAATTCTCATACAGCATTTCCCCGTAACCAGCAAGCGACACGCCCTGTTTTTTTGTGTAAATTGAAGCTGCGGATGGACCAAGTCCGAGTGAACGGCGTTGCGATTCTTCAAGTGGAATTTCTTCTTCGCCACTGCGAAGCTTCTCCACTTCCTGCGCCACGACATTCAACTGGCGGCGGATCTCTTCCAAATCGGCGCTGGGCGCCTGCTGTTTCATGGAGTCCAGCTGCTTCTGCAAATCTTCGATCTTCTTTTCCAGTTTCTTGATCTGATCCTGTTCACTGACCGGATCGTCTGCGAAAGCAAACGATGCGAGCGGCACAAACATCAGCACTACAAAAGATAAACGGGCCAAAATCACATTCTCCTCCTTAACTTTGATAATAATTGTGATAATCGTTTTCAATAACAAAGTCGGGTAGTATAGCGTCCGCAGGTGAAGGTGTCAAGAGTCGTGGACAGTCTAGACAGTCTCGCCGGTGTTACAGAATGCTTTGTATTTGAGTAGATGGCCGGCGATTGTGCCGATGATCAGAGCGCTGCGGGGATAATGCCAGCGGGTAACGTCTTCGGGGGAAGGATAAAGGATTCCGTTTGGGTGTGTGTGAAAGATAGCGGCAGGTTCCCCGAAACGCGCCAACGCGTGTGCGATCGATTCCGGTGATGCATCAAACTTCGATCCATCCGGGGATTGGTTTGGGAGCGGGATGTAATGATCGGGGTATATAAAACCGCATGCTTCGCTTTCCGGGACGGACAGAGCACTCAGCTCCATCTCGCACAAGACAGCAGCAGGAAGTGGAAATTCGATCGGAAGGAACACGTCAGACATGCATCCCGAATTTGGACATCGGATCCTGATCTTGAGGGCCGGATACGCGTCCGGCTGCATGTTGCTGTTTCAAGGTTCCAAGTCCTGCAAGTATCAAAATCAGATACCCAAGTGCGCCAAAAGCCAACACAACCTGTCCCGGAACTGGTCCTACAGAGGCCCGCGTCCAAAATTCACTCCAGGTCTGCAATGGCACCGGATGGACCGTAATTTTCGCAAGAAAGCTTGCACCCAGAACCACAAAGATCCAGAGGTAATTGCGGCGAAATCTCCGCCCCATCGCTTCCCAGTAACTGATGTGAAAGCGCAAATGATCCAGATCACGCGCAAGCGCCTCATTCCAACCGCTTTCCACACGCGTCCCTTCCCCGCGAAGCATCGGTCCGTAAAAACTCACTTCCATCAGCCGGACGCGCGTTCGCCAGATATCAAAATAGCGGTACCGCCGCGCTTCAATGGAAAGAAACACCAACACCAGAAACCCAACCAGCATGAGTGTGAGCGGGGAGTTTTCCGGATTGCTGAACGTAACGGATAGACCGATTCCTGTAGTTCCGACAGCCCAGTTTGTGGTTCCATCGAGTCGTGTGCGCCACACTTTGCTCCGGTACATCTCGCCGCGATACAAGTGCGCAAGCGCACCAATCTCAGCGGGATTCCATTGAACGTGGGGTTGCTCCTGGGCCATTGTGGACTCATTATAGCACTCCGTCACTGTTCTGGAGAGCGGGCGTCCCTGCCCGCCCTGCCCGCCCTGCCCGGTGTGTTTGGAGAAATGGCGGCGGGCACGGAGGCCCACCCTGCAAGGTCGGAGAAATTACTTCTGGGATTCGGAGAGTTTCTTTAACTTCTCGTAGATCTGAACCACCTGTTTGCGCGTCTCCGGAAAGGGACCGGAAGTATTGATCAGATAGTCCGCATACTTCTTCTTCTCCTGCACCGAGAGCTGCGCCGCAATACGCTGAAGCGCCTCCTTCCGTGTAATTTTTTCGCGCTTCATGATCCGCATGATCTGCGTCTCTTTGCTGCAGTGCACGACAATAATCTTCTTAAACCGCTTGTATGCGCCCGCTTCGATCATCAGGGCGGCAGAAACGATCGTGATTTTGTGACGATTCTTTCCCTCTCTGACCATGCGTTCTTCTTCGCGAAGAATCAACGGATGCAAAATGGAATTCAGTACTTTTCGTTTCTCTGCATCTGCAAAGATGATCGCCCCAAGTTTTTTACGATTGAGACTGCGGTCCTTGTTCAGGACATCCTGGCCAAAGATACGAAAAATCCGTTTCCACGCAGGCTGATCCGGCTCCACGAGTTTGCGGGAGATCACGTCCGCATCAATGATGGAACAGCCAAGATCGGTAAACATGCTGCCGATCGTAGATTTTCCGCAGCAGATTCCCCCGGTAAGCCCCACAACCAGCATCATGTTAGTCCTCCGCGGCGCGAAGTGTATTTCGAAGCAGCATCGCGATTGTAAGAGGTCCGATGCCGCCGGGAACGGGGGTATAAGCCGAGCTTTTTGGATAACAGGATGGATGGACATCTCCCACGAGAACATTCCTTCCGGCGCGGAAATCCTCCACTTTCTTGCTGTCCGCTCCAAAAATAGCCGCAACCTCCTGTTCATTTTTCAGAACCGATATACCAACATCCACGATCACCGCTCCCTCGCGAATAAAGTCCGGTGTGATCAGCGCCGGCTTTCCCATTGCCGCCACTACTATTTCCGACTCGGACACAACGGAAGGAAGTCCCCTTGTTCTGGAATGACAGATCGTGACAGTGGCATTTTCATGCATCAACAGAAGCGCCAGCGGTTTTCCGACCAGATCGCTGCGACCTACAACAACCACTCGCCTGCCCGCAAGCGGAACATCGGAGCGTTTCAAAGCCTCGATGCATCCGAGGGGCGTGCAGGCGATCAAACGCGCGCGCCCCTGAACCAGAAGTCCAACGTTTGACGGATGAAGTCCATCCACGTCCTTTGCAGGCGAAATGGAATCGAGCACTTTGATTTTATCGATTTGTTTCGGCAACGGAAGTTGTAGCAAAATTCCGTGGACACGCGGAGATTCATTGAGCCTGCCGATCAGCGCGAGCAAGTCCGCTTCACTTGTCGATGCGGGCAACGTATGACTCTCTGACTCAATCCCCACCTGCTCGCAGGCTTTGATCTTGTTACGAACGTAAATGTGCGAGGCAGGATCGTCCCCCACAAGCACCGCTGCCAGGCAGGGTCGCGTTCCCGACCCTTTCCGGAGAGCGTCCACACCGGCCGCTACTTCCTTGCGGATGGTCTCTGCCAGCGCTTTGCCATCGATGATCCGGGGCATCATCAGGACACCTTTTGCGCTTTTGCCTTTAACGAAACAACCTTCTTCTTGCCGAATTGATTCTCGTACATGATGATCAACGCGCTTGCAATATAAATGGTGGAGTAGGTCCCGGAGATACAACCAATGAGCATCGCAAATGCAAAATCGTTGATCACTTCGCCGCCGAAAAAGTAGAGGACCAGTGTGACAATCGTGACCGTGCCATTGGTTAACAGTGTCCGGTTCAGCATCTGATTGAGTGTGAAGTTGATGACACCTTCCAGCGGCTGCGCTCTCATGGTCTTAAGATTATCGCGGACGCGATCGTAAATGACGATCGTATCGTTTAACGAGAAACCGACAATGGTGAGGAAACCTGCAACGACTGTGAGCGAGATCTCGCGGTCGAAAAAAGCAAAGAGCGCCAGCGTTACAAGCACGTCATGAGCCAAACACGCGATCGCGGAAACTCCCCACAGAAATTCAAACCGGAGCCACACGTAGATCAGCAAACCGGCAAGCGACCACACGATGGCGAGTTTGGCCTGCTCCCGCAGCTCAGATCCCACCTGCGGACCAACGTACTCGGTGCTTAGAATCGCAACATCACTTACGTAATAGTTCTCCCGAAGGGCGTTGATCACCTTGGGATCGATTCCTTTCATTTGATCGAAAGAAGGAAGAAGGCCGGTATTGCTCTTTTCCAGATCCGCGAGCTTTGCCGTTTCGCCTGCATATTTCGTTGGATCACCAACGCCCCATGGATCCCGCAATTGCAGGTAACCCTGGATCTCGGCGGGTGTCGCGGCATTCAGGTCTTTTCTTCCTGCGGGAACGGAAGTTTTCACCACCTGGGTTTGCAGAATTTGCGAGACACGCGAAGACATTTGCTCAATCTGGTCTTCCGAAGAGATCTTCTGTGGCAGACGCACCAGCATCTGCGTCTCGTCCTTGAACCCCTGCACACCGCTATCGGGAAATCCATTTTGCTTCAGGATCTTCCGGATCGTATCAATCGGCACGACGTTGCGGAACTTTACGTGGATCGCAGTGCCTCCACTGAAATCGACACCGTACTTCAGTCCGTTCTTCCAGATCATGAGCATCCCGGCAACAATGATGAGCAACGAAACAAGCATTGCTGGGACCTTGTATTTTAGAAAATCAATTTTCGTATCTTTCAATAATTCCATGGTCCACCTCTAGATGCTGATCGTTTCGATCTTGCGTTTCCGGCTCAAAATCAGATCGAAGATCAGACGGGAAACAAAGATCGCAGTAAACATCGAACAGCTGATTCCGGCGATCAGCGTCACCGCAAATCCTTTTACGGGGCCGGTTCCAAACCAGTACAAAAAGACTGCCGCAATCACGGTAGTGACATTGGAATCGAAGATCGGCCAGAACGCCTTGGCGAAACCGCTTTGAAGAGCCGAGCGGACTGTTTTCCCGAGCTTCAGATCCTCTTTGATTCGTTCGAAGATCAACACGTTGGCATCCACCGCCATGCCGATCGACAACACAATTCCGGCGATCCCGGGCAACGTGAGGGTGGCTTCGAAATAAGCCATAAACGCCATCAGAAAGAGCATATTTAAAACCAGAGCGGTCACGGCATTTAATCCGCTCAGTTTGTAATAAATGAGCATGAACAGGATGATGACGAGACCGCCGATGGCGCATGCCATCATCCCTTTCCTGATCGAATCGAGTCCGAGGGAAGGTCCGATGACCCGCTGCTCCAGGAACCGCAGTCCTGCGGGAAGCGCGCCCGATTGCAACATGACTCCCAGATCGTTGGCTTCTTCAATCGTAAACGACCCTTCGATGATTCCACTGCTGCCGATCCGGCTGTTGATCACAGGGGCCGATTGCACTTTGTTATCCAG
>CAZDDB010000001.1:0-53257 GCA_964504105.1 uncultured Acidobacteriota bacterium | reverse complement strand
GAACGAATCCGTCCAATCCAGAGCGAGATCTAATAGATTAGAGTCTCTCCCGGCAAAAGATGTTCGTTGAATGTACTCTTGCATGATCTGCCGGCTGTTCTGAAGATGGAGCGGGAATTCGGGGGTTCGATAGCTTTCCTTTCGTCGCAGAGCAAGCTCGATGAGTTCATTGTATTTTTTAACCATCTGTTCGGGGCGATGGTGTTTCCGGACATAACTCCGCGCGCTGTTTCCATACTGGCGGCGCAGCGTTTCATTCTCGATGAGCTGAGAGAGAAAATGCAAGCAATCCTCTTGTTCGCGATCAGGACGAATTGCAACCACGGCATCTTGCGGAATTTCGTGTAAGTGCTGCAGACGGCTGATCAAGACTGGTTTTGCCAGAGCCATTGCCTTCAGCATGGTATTCGAAGTCTCTCGTGCTGAAGGATACCGCAGATTCACAACAATATCCGAGCGGGCCATCAGGAGGTGAAATGTCCGGTGATCGACCCGGCCAATCACCTGGACCAGGTCCTCCACCTTGAAGTGTGCGATTTCCGCGCGGATGTTATAGTGATCGACCAGATTCCCGGTGATGACGCACCGAAGGTTTGAGTGGGATTTGCGTAACTCCACCAGCGCCTTGAAAACGGTGTCAAGCCGCTTTTCGGGAGTGACCTGACCAAATGAGCCGATCACCAACATTCCCGGGTACAGTTCCTTGATCTCTTCCTGCATCCCTTCATCCGGGTGATTGATGCGTATGCCAATCGGAACTTTGGTGACCGGCGTTTCCGTTGTGCTCAATTCTTTTACCATGAAGTCGCTGTAAGCTCCGGCAGCAAGGGCAGCTCTCAACGGCAGCCGCACCAGAGGAAAGTGATAAAGCAACGCTTGTGTTAACAGTCCTTTCGCAGCGACCCAATGCAAATTGGGCATCCCTGTATGAGCAAACTGTACTTCTTCGATATATTCGCGGACCAGTCCCCTTTGAAGAAGCATCCTTGCACGGGAATTGTGCAGACAGTCGCGGAAGACAACGGCGCCCGGATATTGAAACAGATAACCGTAGATGTATTCGTACGCCAGTGAGTTTCCGATCTGGTACAGCATTAAATCGTATGGTTTACTCCTGTGCCGAAAATAGAAATCGTTGTGAGGAAAGATATAATCCAGCGCCTTTCCTCTTTCAACGAATACATCGATATCATGATCGCGTTTCAGGAGTGGTAACAATTCGTCGTCGTAATCCGGGACTCCCGCTGGGGTAAGATTTATGGGTTCGAAGAATGCGATTCTTTTCATGAAAGCAGGGAATCAAGAACGTAATCCCAGTTGATATAGGAAATCCGATGATAACCAGCCTCTCCTTTGCCCCTGGAAACTTCCTTGTTTATCAGCGCGGCATCAATGCATTCTGCGATCGATTTTGGGTTGCAGAGGGCGATCCAACCATTTGATTCATCCACAAATTCCAGGACGCCTCCCGAATCCGGGCAGGTAATCACCGGCTTGCGCGAATAAAAAGTTTCCAGAGTCGAATAACCATAATCTTCTCCGATCGGACCGTAGAAAACGACGCCGGCGCGCGCATAGAAATTGATTACTTCATCCCGGGACACACCGCCCGTAAAGATCACGCGATCCGACACTCCAACGTCAGATGCGAGCTTCTCATACTGACTCCTCAAAAATCCCTCTCCCACAATTACGGCCCTAAAGCGAGAGGAGACATACTGCATCGCCTCAATGAGGAGGTGAATTCGCTTGTTGGCAGCCAGCCGGGTAACGCTCAAGACAAAATCTTCCATGGCCGTGAAATGAAATCGTTCCGTATCACCCAGGGGCGGATAGACCACTGTACTATCAAATCCGTTGTAATCCTTCAGTCTTTGAGCGACGGTCTTGGACTGAGAAAATATCTTCCTGGTTTCTGAGAAAGCGATCTGGTCCAGATCAAAGATGTGATGCCGCAACTGGTTGTCCTTGGAGGTGATTTGATATCCGGAATAATTCGTTCCGTAAAGATCGTAAACCTCACGGTGCTGGTGCTCCAGCCAAATGATCTTGTTGGAATGCGGGACCAAGTAGGAGGGAAATTTTGTCCCAATCACCAGATCGAGGTTCTCGTCTCCGATCCTATCCAGGTTCATGAATCTCCATGCAAGACATCCTTTGAGGACTTCCTCCAGTGGTTGTGTCTGCAGTGGTAATTGGATGATTTCCACCTCGAAGGAGCGTTTCTTCAATTGTTCCACCAGGTTATCGCGAAAAATTTCAGCGCCGCCTCGAACAAACGGCGCCTGCGAAAAACAAACGCAAACCTTCTTCATGCCGGCCATCATCTGATACCAAGGACGGCATATTCTTGAAAACCGTAGAGTAGAGTGTTCAGCCTGGACATATTTTGATTAAAGATTTCTTTGAGCTCATCGCCACCCCCCGGTACCAATTTCATTTGAGCCGAGACCGGAAGGGGGCTGGTAAAGAGAACCTGCGCGTTTTGAAATCCACACGCTGCAACCAGGAATTTCAGCGTATCCGGATGCAGTGGTGTGCAATGGGTAATATCCCTGGTGAAGATTTGCAGGAACGCATGAGCCGTGCTGACATTTACAGTTTCCAGCAGGAGTGGAGCGCCTTCTTTCAGTTTATGCCAGGCAATCTCCAGCAGTTTCACGAGATAATCCGGATGAAGGTGCTCGACCACTTGCGAGCAGAAAATGCCACCCAGGGAACTGTCTTCCCTGGAAAGCAAGAATTCCAGCAGGTCCCCCTTCTCCGCGTCCAGTCCTAGATCCCGGCATTTCTGAACCATATTGGGATTAACGTCCACACCGATTCCATAAATCCCAGCCTCCCGCAGCAGTTCCAGGAATTCTCCGCGCCCGCACCCCAGATCCAGAATGGGAGCGCTCCTGCTATCCTGAAAGTACTCCATGTACATTGCAAAGTTGTTCTTGATTGTTTCACGGGGCCCCCGGAAAACTTCTTCAAAGTCATAGTAGTTGGATCCTTCTACAGAGGGCGGCAGCTTTTCCGGGGATATCTCAGTCTTACCCTTTTTGGCCGGATCCTCCTGTGCCTCGTCCCCGGTTTCGACAAAGGGCCTCTTGCCTGGTTCCGCCGGCTCCTCCCGGAGCAACGGGATCATTTTGTCGAGATCATGAAACAAAGTGTCGGCGTGGGAAACGCGTTTCTCAAGCTCGGTATTCAGTTTTTTAACTTCCCGGATCTGCCTTACTACCTGTTCGGAGTAAGAAGGGATTTGCGAATTCAGAATACTTTGCGCCACTTCCATTTGATTTTCCAGTTGCTGTTGCTGTTGAATCAAGTCTACTTTTTGATTTTCCAGTTGCCCTTGCTGTTGCAGAAAGTCTACTCTCAGTGTTTCCAACTTCTTGTCCAGCTCTTGGAAGAGGAAATCTCCATGAGCGCTCCACTTCAACAGATCATCATGAGCGCTCCACTTCAACAGATCATGATGTTCCAGCATCACATGATGGTGTTGAATCAGGTTATAGGCGAGGTTCTTGTCTTCGATGCCAATGACTTCTCGATCCTTGGAATCGATGACCGGAATGATTCTTTGAAAGTACAGGATCTGCCTGCATTGGAAATGCCGGATCTCGGTCAGAGAGTGCGTAACGCCCTCAATGAACTCGTTCAGCAGATGAACCGTTAGTGAGTTAAACTCCCGTTGCCGGCTCACAAAGGGCTGCAGATATTGAGCGACCCTGCGTGAAACTTGCTTCCAGAAGAAATTACTCTCGGCATCGGTACCTGAATAAGCATCGCGAGAAACATCCCACGCCCCGTTCAGGGCTTCTCGCACTTCGTTGAGACGGCCGTGTGATTCAGCCGGCAGTGCAAAGCGGCATGTTTCATCCAGTAAGGTTAGAATTTTGTTGTATTCTTCTTCTTCCTGCTTCCGCAGATCGCTCAGTTTCTCAAGCCTGAGTGTCAAATCTTTGATTGAATCGGGATCAGGAGTTTTCATGACTTGGAACGGGAGATTCCGGTGTGGAAGTTATTTTTGCACAGGCCCTTAGGTACCAGAAATTCCGTTATAATTGGCGTCATGGCAACACTCATTGCTGGATTCTAGCACGGCCCGCAGGTGAAGGGTATACGGTACTACTTGAAATACTTGAAATCGAGCACGAATACAATCACTCTTCCTTCCCGGCTACGTAACCGAGGTTTTGCAGCATCTCAATGTCCTGTTCATTGAGGGTGGGTTGGTTTCGGCGTTGATGTGCTTTTTGTGCTTCCTGAGTATGTTGTTCTAATAGTGTCCGCAGGGCGAAAAATCTCTGGTCCTGGAACAGCAAGGAGTCTTTGCCGGTCAGATTCGTTTTTTCCAGTGGATCCTTCAGTAGGTCATATGCTTCCGACTGCCATCCTTTTTCGCTTTCGGTCTGAATCAGTTTGAAATCCCTATCGATCACGGCAAATGAATTGACCGGTGACTCTGGAGTATAGGTGGACGTGAAAGTTCGCACGCGTTTGATCCGGGAGGTGAAAAGCCAGTCCACAGGCGACCGGCTCAAATAGTGCTTCAAACTGTGTCCTCGCATAACGGCATTTGTTTTTTCATGGATCAAATCGAGGAACGTAGGCATGATGTCCAGGTGATTTACCAGGTCGTGGACCCGGAGTTTGGCGCGCCCCAGAACCGGATAGTAGATGATCATGGGCACATGAGTGATCTCATTGTAGATAGGGTAAATGTGGCCTATGCTGCCATGGGTATTCAAACCCTCCCCATGATCGGCAGTGACAATCAGTATCGTCTTGCTTTGAATTCCGAGATTCGAAAGCTTATTGCGCAGGAGTCCGAAGTATCGATCCGCGTACTGAACTTCGCTTTGATAATTGCGAAGGATCACGTCCAAACTCTGGGTCACTCCGCCTGCGAAACGAAGCGTAGCGGGGGTCCACCTGGAATTGCTATTCACCACAGTCAACACGCCGGACCCACGGTAAAACCAGACTTCCGACCCGTTTTCGGCTTTGGTCCTCTTCAGGTTATCGCCAGGAGTGAGGCGGAACCAACGTTTCGGCTGGATAGTGGTCCTGGAGGTCAGATAGCTGGATTCCACAATTCCCGCCTCAGCGAGACCTTTCACGGTCCTAAATTCGATTTTGTTTTCCCCTGGCTGTAGAAACAGTTTCAACAAAAATCTCTGCCGCGTTGCCAGACAATACTTGCTTCGAAACCTGTCATTCACCCAAATTTCTGTGTCCGGAGGGGCGTCAACGGTAATATAGGGTTCGTGCGGATCGGAGTAGTGAATCCACGCGAAGAATGGGCGATCCCGTACTTTTTCCAACCAGGGGTAAACCAGCTCGTTCACTTCGGAAGCCAGTTTATACGAACGCAAAGATTCTCCTTCAACATACCCCTCATACGTTTGAAATCCGCGGTTGATATTAAACTTGCGGGACAACACTCCCAGCGAGGTAAATCCTGCCGTGGCGTATCCTTTCCTGGCAAGCAGCTCGGAAATAGAAGGCTGTTTGCTGCTAAAGAATTCACCGTTGTTGAAAAGACCTAGTTCATGAGGAGGGTGGGAAGTCAGCATCGCGGCGTGAGCAGGCAGCGTAATCGGAATCAAACTGTAGGCGTTTTCAAACAGGACTCCCTCCCGCGCCAGGCGGTCTAGATTTGGGGTGGGAGGCGCCTTCGGATTGTAACAGCTCAAGTAGTCAGCCCGCAGTGTGTCGATCGTGACCAAAATTACGTTGTATCTACGATAGGAGAGCGCTGCAGGAATGACAGTCAACAAAAGCAGCACAACGGAAAGGCAAATCCAAACTTTCTTCATCGGAGCGGGCCATGACCGCGTCAGGTGTATTTTAACGAAGTTTGCTGGAATGCGATAGCAAGGTACAGGCTGGTGCGAATGCAATGCGCCGCTACAATTTTTGGATACTCTCGCCGGCGCTGGTTCCGACTCATCCGGGTTAGGGTATGATTTGAACTATGAAACGGGATCGGATTCCGTTTGCCGCAGGCGACTATCTGATTCGCTACCCTTTCGGATCCGAGTTCGATCTGGAGATCGAGAGTCCCGTACAAAAGCCTGGGTGGCAGCCAAGACAGACTTCAGGGCCCCGAAACCTGATTTTTCCTGGAGCGACCGTCCGGTTTGAAGAGAGGACTTACGAAATCGCTCGAATGGAATCTACAACCGGGGCCATGCCACGAGTCCGCTACTTTCTGAAGCTGTGGGAGGAGCGCTTCCCGATTCGTGTTCAATTTCATTACACGAAAGAGGAGTGTGAAAGACTCGCGCAATCGCTTCTCGATCGAAAGAAATCAAACAGAATCAACATCACGATTCTATTGCTGGCGCCTTTGTTCGGGTTGCTTCCGGGACCGGATCAACATCGACTGGAGAATAGTTACGGGATATCCGCACAGCGTCTCACGTTTGTTTCCGCGATCCTTCTTCTAATTTCGGGCGGAGCCGGACTGATTTCTTTTCTTGTATCGCAATTTGGTCAGGTTTATGAAACGACCGTGCCCGGAAACACGGCACTTCAGCTTACGGGATGCTATTTCTTTCTCGAATCGCTTGTTCGTCTCCACTCCTGCATGGTGCAGGAAGAACCGATGGGAACCCTGCCTGTCTTTCTGATTTTCGGAACGTACCGGATGATCAGCCGCTCGGTAGATCCCGCGGTGCGGCAAGAAGAGATTGAAACGAAGTGGAAAGGACGTCCCTCGTTTTATTTGAACACACGCGATCAGGTTTCGGAAACCGCGGGACCGGAGTATCACCTGGAGATCGTGTCCATTCTTCCTAAACCGCACTGGAACATGCTTACGGGGATCCTCTACCGCGACACCTGGTACGGTTTGATCGATTCACAAACAGTTCATCAAGAACAAGAAGTACGTTATCGTTTCCTCCTGAAGAAGGTTTCGGAAGGGACGGTCTTTCGCAGCACTACACATTACACGCCGGATGAAGTCAGCAAACTGTATAAGGACGAACGCAGACGCGAGATGGGGGTTTGGGTCAAAACCTTTGCTCCATTCTGGGGCCTTCTGAATGAGCAGGAGCAGGAACGTCTCGAACAGTTGTATGATTTCGATACGCTAAAATTCAGTCACATGAGTATGATTGCAATCGGTATCCTCGCTTTTTTCAACTTTGTTGTGTCCGTTATAAATATCCTTTCTGGAATCGGCAGACCGCTGGATGTGATTCTGCTGCTTCTTTGCGGGTATCTGTTATATGAAAGCTATGATCGCCGGGAAAAATGGAAGACAGGCAAACCCAGTGGAAGCGCCCTGGCGGTGCTGCTTCGTCCCTTCGCGTCGAAATTGCTACGATAGAAACCGGTAGGTCGCCGCTACCACTTTCAGACATTTAAAAATTGATTCGATTTGCGCCTCGGTGATATAATCCCCGCAGGTTTTGAAACCTAGGAGGAGCACTCAATGAACAAAACGGATTTGATTGGACGCATCGCAAAAGACGCCAAGCTAACAAAATCAACAGCCGGTGCAGCTCTGGAAGCAGCGCTGAAAGCAATCAGCGAATCGCTAAAGAAAGGACAGAGCGTTACGCTTGTTGGTTTTGGCACTTTTTCGGTTGCCGAACGGAAAGCAAGAATCGGACGCAACCCTCAAACCAAAAAGGAAATCCGCATCCCTGCAAAACGGGTTCCGAAATTCAAGGCCGGAAAAGGGCTGAAGGCGATGGTGGCCAAAGGCCGCTGATTTCGTCGATTCATCAAAGGATTCAAATTCAGGAGGGTTCCCGGTGTTGATCCGGAATTACGGGAGCCCTATGGTTTTAATCTTCTCAAGTGTGTCAGCGCCTCCTCAAAGGTAAAACAAAGGAGCGAGATTTCGTTCTCTGTTTGATCTACGCCCAGCGTGAAAAGAATGGCGCCGCGAGCGCTTTCCGGCGTAATTCCCAGAGCTTTCAGGACATGTGATTCCTTTTGCGCGTACTGAGTACATGTCGATCCGGAACTGGCGCGCACTCCCCGTTCAAGAAGCAACGTCAGGATCGCTTCTCCATCCACATCCGCAATTGCAAGAATGTTGTCCGCAAGGCGCTGCTGTCTGCTTCCAATCACCGGAACTCCAAGACGGTCAAACAACAGGTATAAAGTCTGCCGCAGATCCAATAGTCGTTCTTTCCAACGAGATTTCCGAAAAAGACTGATCTCCGCAGCTTTGCCGAACCCCGCTACTAGAAACGGCGCCTGGTACCCGGGACGCATTCCCTCTTCCTGCATTCCACCATGCATCAGCGGCTGAATGCGCGTCCCTTCCCGGATGTAAAGGGCTGCGATTCCTGGAGGCCCGTAAAGAGCATTGGAAGAGAGGCTCACCAGATCAAAAGGAAGCTGACGCAAATCCAGGGTCTCGTAACACACAAACTGGATTCCATCCGTGTGAAACAGAACATCCGGAAATCGCCTCTTTATTGCCGCAATTTCCTGGGCATTTTGAATGACTCCGATTTCATCACTGGCGGACTGCACTGATACTAAAAAGGTAGAAGAGCGCACCGCCCGTGCAAGATCCGCGGGATCCACAAAGCCGGACGAATCCACCGGAATAATGGTGAGATCGAAGCCCTGCCGCCGCAAAAACTCTGCCGTCTGGTACACTGAAAAGTGCTCCACCGCAGAGATCACAAGATGGTTTTTCCCCCTGTTCCAGGCTGCTCCTTTCAGCGCCCAGTTGTTTGCTTCCGTTCCGGACGAAACAAAATAGATCTCACCGGGCTTCGCATGAATACAAGCGGCCACACTTTCGCGAGCCTTTTGAATCATACTGCGGATCCGTTCCGCACCGTCCGACTCGGTCAGGGGATTCTCAAACTCATCCCGCAGGTAAGGTTGCATGGCTGCAACGACATCCGGAAGAGGTTGTTTGCTGAATGCGTTGTTAAAATAGAGTGAGCTCATCGCAGTTTCCGAACGTAGGCGTGAAACTCTTCGCCCACTTCATCGATCCGGATCAGCTCATTGCCGGACGTGATACACCAGGCGGGCATGTCCTCCTTGATTCCCGGATCATCGGACAAGACCTTCAGCACATCGCCCCGGTTCATATGTTTGACGCGGGCGGCTGTCTTGATGATGGGCATCGGGCAAAGAAGACCAAAGGTATCGAGGACGGCAGCGACTGGAATCTCCTGGCTCATTCCATATAATAGTTAACTGTTGACTGAAAACAGTCAACCGGAGGTAGAATGAAACTCTGGTATGTATCGATCCTCGTTACGCTCCTGATGCCGCTCCTTTTGTCCGGGGCGGACGACAAAAAGAAGGAGTCCCAGACACAGACGCAGACACAGACGAGTGTTACGATGACGAATGAAGTGATCCAGCAGGGAACCTCGAGCGGAATCAAAGACGCGATCGCCAAAATCATCACAACGCAGAAGGAATGGGAAGAGCTCTGGAAACGCCATGTGAGCGTCCTCGTGCCACAACCTCCCGTGCCTCCGGTGGATTTTGAATCCGAAGTCGTGGCCGTCATATTTGCCGGCGAAAAACGAACCAGCGGTTACAGGGTAATTCTGAAAAACGTTGCGGCCGAAGGAAACGACGCAGTGATTGCATACAAACTCACCGAGCCACCCGACAACAGTTTCATTCTACAGGTGCTTTCCCAACCCTTTGTGATCCTAAGGGTGGAGAAGCCTCAGGGCACCGTCAAATTGCTTCGCGAATAAAGAAGATAGATTTGAACCACGAAGAACACGAAGAGCACGAAGGTGAGTAAGTAACATTATCTTCGTGCTCTTCGTGACCTTCGTGGTTTATTCATAGGATGTCAACATCGAAGACATCCAGATCGGCGTGTTTCTTGCGCAGCAGGTTCGCCTTATCGTGTGATTCCTTTGCATCCTTCCAGGCCAAGACTCTGGCCAGCCATTTTTCCGCCTGCTCAGGTTGATCAAGTTGATAGTCAATCTGCGCAAGAGAAAGATACACCCCGCGCATTAACCACCAGGGCTGATGGATTTCCGGATTTGTAAGACCTAACAAAAGTTCACGCGCCTCCGGATAACGATGTAGCTGGATCATGCTCCGCGCAGTCCAATAACGAATCTCTCTCTCCAGAGGAAAGTATACAGGGACAATTTTCTCCGATCCGTTCTTCTGGGAATACGCAGCGATCTGATTTCGCACATTTTGAAACCATTCCACGGACTTTTCCCACGACATGCTGAAATAGAGATTGATTCCTTTGTAAAGTCCGAGGTCGTAGGCTTCGGGAGACTGCGCGAGAAGCGTATCGCACATCTGAACGCCAAAATCATGCCGCTTCTCGAAGTATGTGTAGATCAGAACGAGTGTCCTTCCAGCCTCCGCTGAAGCTGTTTCTCCTTTCTCAAAGGCCAGGATCAACTGCTTCAGCCCCCCCATCCTGTCGCCCCCGGGTAGAAACGCAAGGGTCCGGAGGAATTTAAGATATCCGGGCAAAGCATCCGCGAAATAGTTATAGGAGCCCAGGAGGTAATAAGCTTGATAGTACTCAGGGTCCATTTCAATGACACGCTGCGCGTGGTTTTTCATTTTCTTTCCAAGCTTGGCAGTATCCCACCACTCACTTTCCGTCGCAGCAAGTTGGGATCGTAGCCCGAACACGGACGCATAATAGAAAAGAGCGTCTTTGTCTCGATCGATTTGCGGTTTGCAAAGAAGATCGACTTGATCCAGGTATTCCACAAGCTCCTGCCGGTCGGTCCGGCTGTACGTGGATAACCACATCATCTTCCACTTGGAGAGAGCCAGGAGGAATGTAGCTGTAGCATCCCCGGGGTTTTCTTCGTGAAACTCCTTGAACGCGCTATAGGCCTCGAGCAACTGGCCGTTCGTCATCAGTTGCAAGTCCTGTACAAGCTCAGCCGGCGGTTGAGATGCGAACGTGATACGGGGTGTGAGAATAAAAAACAGGGTGACGACAACAATAAAGCGCATGGGAGCGCTAAGATTCCTTGATTACCACGGTGCCTGCCATCCGGTCGTGCAGCCCGCGGTGTTGTTCCTTATCGAAAAGTATCATCAAAAAGCCGATATAACAAATCAGCCCGCTGACACCATACCCGATCAACCTCAGAAAAGCCTTTCCATATCCGATCGGATATTTGCCGTCCGGAAAAGCTACTTTAAGCTTCATGATTCGTTTGCCCAGAGTGGCCCCTTTCACACCAGTAAAATACAAAAGATAACCGAACGCGATCAGCAACGCTATAAAGACGCAAGCGAACACAATGAGAATACCCAACGGTTTCAGCGGTTCATTGTCCCGCCACACGGGCATCGCGACAAAGAACGCGACAAGAAGAGGTAACAGAGAAAGGGCAAGAACGATCACAATATCGATGAAATATGCGATCAAACGTGGACCAAAGCCTGCGTAGTTCAAACCTGTGCTCGTTGTGTTGCCGAAGCTTGGAACAGGTGTGCGCGCCTGAAGCTCTGATTTCAGAACTGTTCGTGGCGGCGGCGGGATCGGCGGAGGCACAGCAGCAGGTCTTTCAACGACAGGCGGTAAAGGTGGAGGAGCCGGAACTGCCTTGGGCGTCAAAGGCGTTCCGCAAAATCCGCAAAACCTTGCGCCATTGTCAACAACTTTCCTGCAGGTGGGACACAAGATTCCAACAGGGGCCTCGGGCACCGGTTCCAACCTGGCAGGCGCCGGCGCAGGAGGCTGCGGCCGCGGCGGCGGAACCACAGGGTCAGCCTGCGGGGGCACGGACGAAATCATAGGAGTCGGCGGTGGAAGCGGTTTGTCTTCCATCATTTCATCCAGCGCATCTGTTGGGCGCTCATTCGGACTTAAAACTTTGGCTTCCAGCTTGGGAAGCGCTTCGGGCATCTCGTTTCGCGAGACAATAAATGTTGACGCGACCTGTTCCTCATCTTCAAAAATGACCGAGGCGCTGCCAAAATTAACCTTGTCATTGTGATTGAGTTTCTGCGCGCTGATTCGTTTGCCGTTCGCATACGTCCCGTTCGAGCTGTTCTTATCCACAAGATAATAGCCGTCTTCCCTTCTCTCGATGGTCGCATGCTGGCGTGAAACACTGGGGTCCGCGATAACCACTTTATTCGTGGCTTCCCGGCCAACGGTAACGATATCATCCTTGATTTCGAAGGAACGCAACAGATTCTCACGGTCCATAAAATTTATTTTTGCCATTCAGAATCTCCCTCCGATGACCACTCTTAAGACTCGGATATTGTAAGGGATCATATCAGGAAAAAATGCTGTCTGTCAATTACTTACGATTAACATTGCCGTAGTACTACAATGAGTTTTAGCCACGCACGGTGCAACAATCCAGGCGCACGCCCGGCCGGGCATGAGTCACAGTTCATTGCGCCTTCCGGAAATACTCACGCAAATATCGTCCCGTGAGAGATGCGGGTGTGTGCGCAATGGTTTCCGGAGATCCTTCCGCCACCAAATAACCGCCCTTCTCTCCTCCTTCCGGACCCAGATCCACAACGTGATCCGCTGCGCGAATTACATCGAGGTTATGCTCAATGCATATAATGCTGTTTTCCCCATGAATCAGTTTCCTGAAACAGCGAAGCAGCTTTTTAACGTCGTCGAAATGAAGGCCAATCGTCGGTTCGTCAAAAATATACAGAACACGATTTTTTGAGGGTTGTGCCAGATGAAACGCAAGTTTCAATCGTTGAGCTTCTCCGCCCGAAAGAGTGGAAGTGGGCTGACCAAGACGAAGATACTCAAGACCAACCGATGAGAGAACATACAGTTTTTCCAGGATTTTCGGTTGACTGGAAAAGAAAGCCATCGCTTCCGCAATGGTTAATCGCAGGATGTCGTGAATGCTGCGATCCTTGTATTTTACTTCAAGAACTTTTTCCTGGTACCGTTTCCCCTTGCATGCCTCACAAACCAGAACCACATCGGCCAGAAAGAGCATTCCCACACGGAGCGTCCCTTCTCCTTCACAGGCTTCGCACCGGCCTCCTGGAATATTGAACGAGAAATCAGAAACCGTGAGCCGGCTCTTACGCGCCTGATTGGTGGAGGCCAGCAGCGCACGGATTTCATCAAAGATTTTCAAGTAGGTGGCCGGCACAGATTTGGAGCTTCTGGATGGCGGGGATTGATCCATAAACGCCACTTCATCAATATTGCGAAAACCCGTAAGACCATCATGAGCGCCAACGGCTCCTTGCCATTCGCCGAATTCCTGGGAAAGCGCAGGATAAAGTACATCCTGGATCAGAGTGCTTTTCCCCGAACCGGATACGCCTGTGACACAAACAAGTCTATTCAGCGGGAAACGAACCGTCAGATTCTTCAGATTATGCTCCCGGGCCCCTTTCAGTAAGATCTCCTTTTCTGTTTTCGTTCTTCCACCGGTGGACAGTCGGATTGGCGCCGCTGGTATCACGGTCTTTTCACCGCGCAAATACTGGGCGGTCAAGGATTCCGGATGACGAAGAAGGTCTTCCACCGCACCGGCAAAAACCAAATTTCCGCCGCGTTCCCCTGCATGCGGACCGAGATCAATGACATAATCAGCCTTGCGGATCATTTCCTCGTCGTGTTCTACTACTACGACAGTGTTCCCGATATCACGAAGGTTCTGCAGAATTCCGGTCAGCCGGCCAATGTCGCGTGCATGAAGTCCAACAGACGGCTCATCCAGGATATACAGGGTTCCCACGAGCGAGGATCCAAGACAGGAGGCAAGATTGATCCGTTGCGCCTCCCCGCCGCTCAATGTGCCGGAACGCCGGTCCAGCGTTAGATATTCGAGTCCGACATCGATCAGATATTGCAGCCGCTTTTTGATTTCCGGCAGAATCTTTCCGCCGATCTGCTGTTCCTGGCTGGACATCTGCAGTTCATTCAGAAACGCAAGCGCGCTTCGAACATCGAGAGAGCAGAATTGACTGATATTGATTCCCCCAACCCGCACGATCCTCGCCTCGAGACGTAAACGTTCCCCCTTACATTCGTCGCACGGATAATAGCCGCGATAGCGGGCAAGAAAAATCCGGACCGAGACCTTGTACTTCTTGTTTTGCAACTGGTCGAAAAATCCGCGAATCCCGGGATACCGGTCTTTTCCCTGCCACAGAATCCGGCGCTGTGGATCAGTAAATTTTGAGACCGGAACGCCTTTGGGAAGCTCGCCGATGTCTTGCGCATATTCATACATCCACCGGTATTCGGAATTATTCCAGGGAGCGATCGGATACTCTTCCAAGCTCAGTGAGGCATCCGGTATGATCTTTGTCTCATCCAGATCCATGATGTTTCCAAAGCCCTGACACCTGGGGCAAGCTCCATGAGGACTGTTGAAGGAGAAGGTTTTGGGATCCGAACGGGAATAGCGTATCCTGCAGTTGCGGCATTCGAACCGGTCGCTAAAGTAGTATTTTGTTCCGTTCGTTTCGACAATGGCGCTGCTGTTGCCTTCGCGGAACGCTGTTTCCACGGCGTCCGCAATTCGCTGGCGATTTCCTTTGAACCGCACTCGATCCACGAGCACGTAATACTCCGGAGGGTTTTCGTGAATGGCTACCTCTTTATAGAAGTCATCCGCATCATGGATTTCTTCGCCCGAGACGATTCGATAAAAACCCCTGCGTTTCAAGTCCAGAAGAGCCCGATGGTGTAGCTCCTGAGATGCCGGGAACCCGATTCGCAGCGTGGAGTCGGAAGAAAGATGACGATCGAATTCGGATAGGATGGAAGATGGCGAATCTGCCTGAATCTCCTGACCGCATTTCGGGCAAAACGTATGTCCGGCGCGCGCAAACAACAACCTCAGGTAGTCATAGATCTCAGTAACAGTGGCTACGGTGGACCGTGGATTTGCCTGGCTTGTCCTCTGCTGAATTGCAATCGCCGGATAGATTCCCTCAATGGCATCCACATCGGGCTTTTCCATTTTGTCCAGAAACTGCCGCGCGTATGTGGACAGTGATTCCACGTAGCGTCTTTGCCCTTCCGCATACAGGGTATCGAGAGCAAGACTGGATTTTCCGGAGCCGCTCACTCCTGAAATCACGACATATTTTCCAGAAGGCACTTCGACACACAGGTTCTTAAGATTGTGGGTGCGCGCGCCACGAATAACGATGTTATCTTGCATTGTGGTGTGCCTGCACTTGTCAGGCAATTTCACTTATGATTCGGCCGCTGTGTGATAAAAGGTAAGCGTGATATTGGCAAACGTCAACGTATCGCCGTTTTTTAATGGCACAGGAGCTCCGGTGGCCAATCTCTGATTGTTCAGAAACGTGCCGTTTACGGTGCCGATTTCTTCCACCAGAAGAAACTCTTCCTCTTGTTTGACGATCTTTGCATGACGGCGCGAGATAAAGCGTTTGGGGTCTTCATCCGACAGATCAATATCAGGAACAGCTCCCGTTACGCGGTCCACCCGCCCGACATACGCCTCCTCTTTGCCAAGAGAAAATGTTTTCCCCGACATCGCGGATACGAGATACGCCTGCGCATCGGCTGCCTTTGTTTGTTTCACTGGGGGAGGTTCGGGCAAAGGAAACATCTCCGTGGAAGCGTGCATGAGTTTTTCGATCTGCTGGTTTGCCTCACGGAGCCGCAACGAAAGTTTTCGCATGATCCTGATCGCGATCTCGATGTTCGATTTAATCATCGAGACAAAATTCGCGCTGTTGATCTTGATCAGCTCGCAATCCTCTTCCGATTCAGCGGAAGCGGAGCGGGGCATTCCTTCCAGAATAGACATCTCCCCGAAGAAGTCCCCCTTTTCCAAAACAGTCAGCGTCTGATCGAAGTTATCGATGTTCTTAAAGATACGGACCTTTCCGTTCTGGATGATGAACATCTCGTTCCCCAGGTCTCCCTCGGAAAAAATGATTTGTCCCCTCTTATACGATACCCGGTACTTCTCGAAAAGCTCGGAGGTCATTTGTAAGTCAATTCTAGAGACAATTCAATTTTCAGTCAACGTCGCGTTTGTAGCGCGGGCGTTCCCACGGCTTTGATTTGCTCGAGGATTGTGCTAACTTGAGGTAACGATGGGTTTGCGAAATATAAGGTTGCCTGCTCTCCTCACATTCATTTTCCTTACAGGTGCGGCCTTTCCTGCGGATCCCCCGCTTCGTTTTGATACAGCACTGTTTACCAAAAACGACGTGGAAGTAAAATCCCGCCTGACCGGGATCATCGAGCAGATTTTCGTGGACCGCGGTTCCTGGGTAAAGAAAGGAGATCCGCTCGCGAGACTTCAGAACGAAGATTTTGCTCTCGAAGTGAAGAAAGCAGAAGTCTCCATGGAAGAGACGAAAGCGGAGTATCAGAGAGCGAAGTCACTTTTCGATCAAAAACTTCTTTCTGAATCAGAGTATGATCTGAAGCGTCTTTCCAATGAACGGGCAGAAACCCAGCATCAGATCGCAAAAGTTGAATTTGAAAAGAGTATCATCAAAGCCCCTTTCCCGGGAGTTGTGGCTGAGCTATCCGCGAAGATTGGACAACGTGTCGTGGAAGACGAAAACACACCTTTGTTTCGGATCACGGCCCTCGAGCCTCTTCTAGCGCGCATCTTGATCACCGAAGAGCAGTTGCCGCAAGTCACGTCCGGAATGAAGGCAGATTTTGTGCCGAATGTCGCCACGGGAAAGAGTTTCGCAGGGAGGGTGAAATGGATCAGTTCAACGATTGACGCAGCCAGCGGCACCGCGCAGGCGATCGTCGAGCTGGATCCGGGCCAAGGAAAAGGTTTGCTGAGACCCGGAACTTCGGGAAAGGTGATTCTTCGCACAAAGCCCGGTCAAGGGACAGCCGCCACCTCCCCGTAAGTCGCCTCGTTTTATGATGAAGCCTCGAATTAAGATTGTTCGCTCCACAACGGGAGAAGAACAAACTATTTTCCTGGAGGCGCTCCGGTTTACGATCGGACGAAGTGGCGAGAATGACCTTCAAACCAATGACGCTTCAGTTTCCCGCCACCACGCTGAGATCATTCGGGAGGGCGAGAAATTCCGGATCGTAGACAAAGGAAGCAAGTGCGGTACGTTTGTCAATGCAACACGAATCCAGAACCAGATCCTCGTGCACCAGGACCGGATTCAACTCGGGAATGAAACACAAGCTGTCTTTCTCACGGGAGAAGATCAACTCACCACGGATACCGGACTTGGGCCGGATACGCCTTCGATTATCATGTCCTTTGCGGGAAACGATCTTCGGAATGTTTCGAAGCTTTTGGAGACGGCGAGAATCTTTAGTGGCGCGCTCCCGCTTGGAGAAATCCTTGACCTGGTGCTGGATATGGCCATCGAAGTTACGCGCGCTGAACGGGGGTTCCTGGTGCTGAAGGATAAGAACGGAGAGCCACGTTTTCAACGAGGCCGGAACCGCGCCAAGCAGCCGCTTCCAGAAGAGGCGTTTCAAATTAGTACGACCATTCTCAAACAGGTGATGGAATCAGGCGAAAGGGTTCTTCTTTCGGATGTCCAGGGCCCGGAGAAGTATGTGATGTCAGAAAGCATGCTCAATCTGGAAATTCGCAGCATTGCATGTTTACCCCTGCAGTCGTACCAGGTAGTCGATTTCTCCACTTCTTCCTATGTCGGCAGAAAAGATGTGCTTGGCGCTCTTTACCTGGATAGTAAGAAGGCAACGGAATCTTTTTCCAAGATCAGTCAGGGAATCCTGGACTCGCTGGCCACGGATGCGACAGGAGTCATAGAGAATGCGCGGTTACTGAAAGAATCGCGGGAGAAAGAACGTCTGGAGACCGAGTTGGCAACAGCACATGAAATACAGGCCACTTTATTGCCTAAGATCCGCGGAGCGTATAGTTTTTTTTCGGCATGCGCCCAGAACATTCCGAGCCGTCACATCAGCGGAGACTACTACGATTTGATCAAGCTTTCTGAGGACCGGTACGGATTCGTGATTGCAGATGTCTCCGGGAAGGGAATTTCTGCCGCGCTCCTGTGTTCTATGGCGCAGGGGTTTCTTTATGCGGAAGCACTACGATGTGACTCTCTCGCGGCCTGTCTGGAGAGTGTGAACAAGTATCTTGTTCTCCGCACTAATTCGGACAAGTTCATTACCCTATTCTATGGGGCAATCTCGCGCGATGGGGAACTTCGATACGTCAATGCGGGGCACAATCCACCGATTGTAATCCACGCGAATGGACACATAGAGGAATTGTATTCTGCCTCTGTCGTTCTGGGAGCTTTTGACTTTGCAAAGTATCAGGAAATCAGCATGTATCTTCAGCCGGGAGACCTGGTTTGCCTGTTCACCGACGGGGTCACCGAAGCGCGCAGCGAAGGCGGGGAGATGCTGGGGGAAGAGAGTTTGAAAAACATTTTATACGCAAACCGGCAAAAGTCTGTGGAAGAAATTGTTGCGAACGTTTTCCGGGCCGTCGCGGAACACGCTGCGGGGACACCGCAGTCGGATGATATTTCGGTATTCATCCTGCGTTACACGGCAATCGAACAAGAACCGGACACAATCAGCTGAACCGTTCCATCGATGACACGAAAACGAAAAGATAGTCAGAACACAGTCGGACAGACTGTTGATTCCGTGATCGTCCATGACATGAAGAACCTGGCGTTCCGCCTGAGCGCGCTCTTGCAAAACATGGATGACAACTACGAAAATCCACTGTTCAAGAAGAGTATGCTCGATGTTTTGGGCGACACGATCCGCAAGATGAACGATATTGTGAAGCGGTTCAAGGAACAGCAGCAGCACGTCATGGTAAAAGTCCGCGTGGATCTCAACCAGATCCTCGCAGGGTTGCTGGATGCCCTCCCCTCCGGGAGGACACGGAACCTGAAGATCGAACTGAGTCTTGGAGAGATGCCGCTGCTTTGGGGAGACACGTTCTATTTACAAAATGCATTTCAGAGTCTCATCGAAAACGCGGCAGAAGCGATGCCCGAAGGCGGCACGCTGGGGGTCAAGACAAAAGTGTTGCGCCGCAGGAAAAAGCCCTGGGTAATTGTTGAGATTTCCGACACAGGCATCGGAATGAGCCAGGGTTTTATGGAAAGCAAACTGTTCCGTCCGTTTATCACCACAAAAGAGAATGGCCTCGGTCTGGGCTTGTTCACCAGCCAGCAGATCTTCGCGCTTCATCACGGCAAGATTGAAGTCGAAAGCAGCCCGAATGAGGGAACCACGTTCCGGATTGTCCTGCCCGTTGATTTGCCTTCGGAAGAAAATGCTCCCACATAAAAAAATTGCTGTGGTGGAGGATGATCGCCTTCTCCGTCAGCAGCTCTCGTTCGCCCTGAACAAAGATTACGAAGTCATCGAGGCCGGTGACCGGATCGAAGGGGAACGTCTGCTATTGCAGGAAAAGCCGGAGCTGGCGCTTGTAGATCTGCATATGCCTCCCACAGGAAAGATCCAGGAAGGAATGTCTCTGATCGAAACGATCCGGAGAGACCTTCCGGAAACAATCATTATTGTGATGTCCGGTGACGCGGACATGAAGGCGATCCAGAAAGCGGTGGATGCAGGCGCTTACGATTTTTTTAAGAAACCGTTTGATTTGACGGAACTGAAGCTGATCATCGGTCGTGCGCTCGAAAAACAAAGGATCCAGCTGGAAAATGACCGGCTGCACCGGGAGTTACAGAACCGCTATTCCTTCGAAAACATGATCGGGCAAAGCCCGCCGATGCTGCGCGTTTTCGATGCAATCAGGCGCGTGGCGGATACTCCCGCAACCGTGATCATCCGCGGGGAGAGCGGGACGGGCAAAGAGTTGATCGCGCGCGCGATTCATTACAACAGCCGCCGGCGCGAAAAGGCGTTTGTGAGCGTCAATTGCGCAGCACTGCCGGAAACCCTGATTGAATCGGAACTGTTCGGTCATGAGCGCGGTGCGTTTACAGGCGCCGTGTCGGCGCGCGCGGGACGCTTTGAACTGGCTCACGGCGGCACGTTGTTCCTTGATGAAATCGGATCCATCAGTCTTTCCGTTCAGGCCAAACTGTTGCGCGTCCTGCAAGAGCGTCGGTTCGATCGGATCGGCGGAACCAAACAGATTTCAGCAGACGTTCGGCTGATTACCGCTACCAATGAAGATCTCGAAAAGAAAGTAAAGGAAGAACAATTCCGTGAGGACCTTTACTACCGCGTTCACGTATTTCCGATTCATGTCCCCCCGCTCCGGGAACGGACGGAAGACATCCCGGCCCTGTTGAATCACTTTCTGCATCTGTTTTGTAAGGAGAATGGTATCCCTGTAAAGAATTTTGATCCGGATGCCCTGCAACCCCTGGTTTCGTATTCATGGAAAGGAAATGTCCGCGAGCTGGAAAATCTGGTGCAGACTTTGATCCTCATGAGCGACCAAAAAACGATCCGAGCGCGGGATCTCCCTTCATACATTCAAAAGGAACATCGTGACTCCGGATCGCCTGACATTCGTCTTGATGCGGGAATGACCTTTGATCAGGCCGTAGAAAAATTCGAGCGTCAGCTTCTTCAGGATGCCTTGCAAAAAGCCAGCGGTGTCAAAACCAAAGCAGCACAGAGCCTCGGTCTCGACAAAAACCAGATGAAGTACCTCTCCCGAAAATATGACCTTTAGGGCTTGCGCAAGAATACCTCAGGTGAAAAATTCACCTCTCCTTCTCCTTCAAGGATGAAAATTTACTCTGATAAGACTCTCCTTTACGTTGCCTCCGAGGAAATGATAGTTGGCAAGAGGATTGCAATAGCTCAAAGTGCAAAGATCGAATAGGAGGAAAAGAAAATGCCAGATAAATTTGAAATGACCGAGGAACAAAAAGAACAGTTGAGACAGGCTCGTTCGGAACAGCCGGAAATCAAGGTGGAAACGGTTGAGGCGAAAGTAACGCCGATGCTGGCCCCGAGACTTGCGGCGAAAAGGGCGGCAAAGAGAGCGAATCCGAAAAGAGCGGCAAAGAGAGCCAATCCAAAGAGAGCGGCAAAGAGAGCCAATCCAAAAAGGGCGGCAAAGAGAGCCAATCCAAAGAGAGCGGCAAAGAGAGCCAATCCAAAAAGAGTGGGCTGATCACACGCACAAAAAACAAGGGCCATCCTCCGGGATGGCCTTTTGCTTTTGTCCACAATCCGATCCGGAGGGGCGGGCGTCCCTGCCTGCCGGATTCCGCTAACTTCTTCGGCGGGCACGGAGGCCCGCCCCCCAAACGATTTCTTCACCAGACACGCGACTGTATCCAGCGGCGGACTTCGCGGCCCATCCTCCAGATCGTTGGATATCTCGGGCCCAAAATCTTCGCGTCCCCTCTCATTCCAGGAACCAACCGGCGATCCTGATTCTCAATCAATACCGTTACCATAAATTTCGCAAAGGATCCCTCGATTGCATCCACTCTTTCTGTTCCGGCAGAAGAGATTTCCGCCACCACACCGGGATATGTTTTCGTCGGATAAGCGTCCAGTTTTAGCACGACCTCCCGACCGACCGAAATGTCCTCTATCGCATACTCTTGCACCGGGATCTGGATCCGAACTCGATCCAGCGATCCAATCACGCAAACCAGCACGCCCTTTTCAACATATGTTCCGGTCAACTCATCCACGCGGGGAGTCATGACTGTTCCTCGAATCGGCGACTTCAGAACCAGCTGCCCAATCTTTCGATCCAACTCCGTTTTCTGTTCCAGAAGCTGTTTCTGCTCACGCTGTCTCATCTGATATTCTGCTTTGTCTTCCAACGACTGCAGGGCATATAAAGTGCGGGTTCGCTGCTCCAACCCGGAGCTGATCTGCATAACGTGAAGGTCCATATCACGATTCTTCATTCGGACAAGGACTTGGCCCGGCTGAACGGAATCACTTTCGCGAACAAGCACCTGGTCAATAAACCCGTCTGTTCCGGCTCGCACTTCCACTCTTTGGGAAGGTTCCACAACAAAAGCGCTCGAAATCTTTGTGTGCGCGGGAAACACCAGAAGCAAAATCAGCGCGATCCCGCCGCCGATCCAGATGGCAGGTTTCTTCTTCATAAGCACCTCTTTCTTATCCAGATAGACAAACTTGCCGAATTGAAATATTTCCTTGATTTCTTTCCGGAAAAGGAAATACACCGTAACCAGGAACAGAAAATAACCAACCCTTCCAAAGGAGTTGAGATAGATATTCCGTATCCAGATCACTACCAACAGGTAGATTGTGAGAGTGTACAGCATGGCAAAGAAGGCATAAGTGATAAAAATACGCCGTCTCCGCCGCGTTGTCTGCTCCTCTTCTTCTACCTGTAACCCGAAGACATTCTTCTTGACCCATCGAACAACGAAAGAAAAGGATTCTTCGCGAAGATCCGGTATTTCCAACGTATCCATCAGGATGAAGTATCCATCCAGCTTGATGAGGGGGTTCATATTGATCAGGAAGGAAGAAATGCCTGTAAACAGAATCACCTGAAAGGCAAAGTAGTAGATCAGCGTTCCCGGCACAGCAAAATACCAGACAAAGGAGGCGATGGAACAGAGCATCAACTCGGCATATGTCCCTGCAAGCGTAGTCCACAGGCGCTCTTTCCGCGGAAGGATATACGAATCGCTGACGTCTGCGTAGAATGCGGGAGTAAGGTAAAACAGCAGAAAACCCACCTGATGAACTTCTCCGCCATAATTCTTCAGAGTCAGTCCGTGAGCAAGCTCGTGAACCGTGCCGGTAGCCGTCATCAGAAAAATAAATACGAAAACTTCCCACAGCGATTTATTACTAAACGAATAAAGTTCAATCGTGCCCTGCTTAAATTCTTCCCATTTGACATAGTTGATTCCGAGCATCATCAGGATGCAAACAGCAGAAATCAGAAGAAATTCGCGCGTCCAGAAGAAGCGGAGATACGGAATCACACGGTTAAAGATTCTGTCCGGGTCCCAGGCGGAAAACGTCATGTAAAAAATGTCGCCTTCGGTGGCTTTCTTTCGAAGTTGCCGCTGAGCGCGGATACGCTCCATAAGCATCAGGTTCTTGACACGTGGAGGGATCTCGAGGAGTTCCATTTCCCGAAACCCTGCCTTCGAGGCTGCCAATCCGTCTTCATCGATGATTTCCAACGGATGCCTCCGGTTGTATTCATCAATGATTTCCTCATCCGTTCGCTTTCCATCAAAGAGCGTCAGGATTTCGTGTTCGGAAGGAGGAAAGTTAAAGTACGCCATCGCCGGGGGATCTTTGACGATGTAATAGACTTCTTTCTGATGGACCTGCCGACGGATCACCAGATCCGATCGCATTTTGGGCAGGGTTACATCAGGGGAGCCAGACCCAAAACTTTTTCCATATAAATCGGAAGGGCTTTCGTAATAAGACATAGCCGATGCTGCGGTAGCCAACCTCCACTTTTGCTTTTCCTACCATTCCCGACTTGAGCAGCAGGTCCGGATTGTCAATTTGCGCTTCCAGGCGATAGTAGTGTTCCGTATCTCGAGCAACAAGTTGCGTACCCAGAAGATTGACTGTCCCGTAAAATTTCTGCGTAGCGTATGCGTTCATCTTTAAACTGACCTTCTGACCAGTCCCGGCGAAGGCCGCGTCCCCCTCTTCGACCTCGATTTCAGCACGGGGCGAACGCATGTCGGCCACTTCACAGAACGCCTCCCCCTTCACGAGCAGTGAACCGGTCTTTTCCTCAATCCTGGGGGTGATCAGCACACCGTCGAGGGGAGCAACGATCCTCGTGGCATTCAGATTGTATTCGTAAAATTCAATTTCTCTGAGAACCTGGTCTAACTGGATCTGCTGCATCCTCGCAGATGCTGAATCACCGATGCTTTGACTGCGACTGATCTCCTTCTGCAGTACATCTCGCTCCGTATGCTTTTGTTGCAGGGCAAGTCTGTAATCGTTGTCCTCAAGAGACGCGATCAGGGTGCCTTTCTTGATTCGGGCTCCCTCGCGCAGATACACCTTCTTGACAATGCCTTCCACCTGACTCGCCACAGGTGTCTTTCGAGCGGGAAGAACAGTAACATCTCCAACAAGCTTCATGTTCCAGGGGACAAGAATCAGAATCGCAAGAGCAAGAGCGATCCCTGCCCCCCACGCCATCCTGCGGCCCTGCGGCATTTTCATGAGGAGGGCCTTTTTCTGCATGATCGGTCCCATAATGTTGATCAAGGGCATCTGGCGGTACAACTGCGCATTGCGAATCGCGACCGTAGCCTGGTTCGAAAGAATGCTGGCAACCTCAAGATGACGTTCATCCAGAAAATAAGCGGTATCGCTTTCAAAGCTCAGGATCCCCAGTTCCCCTTCTTCATCTTTCAGAGGAATGGAGACAAATGATTTCATACCGGAGCGGGCGAAGTAGGCCTTGAATTTTTCACGTGTTTCCTCGCGATCCGTAGCGATCTTCTCGTTGAATTCCGAAATGTACATCGACTTGCCGCTTTGCAGACTCCACAGGAGTATTTGCTGGAGATCAATCATGGGCTCGCTCTTCTTGTCGACTTCCATGATTCCTGAAACCGCAACGAGTTCCAGCTTATTCTTTTCCATCAACGCAATCGCCGCACGGTCGTACGGAAGAAGCGAGGCCGCCTGATTGACAATCGTCAGCAAAACACGATCCAGGTTGAGAGTGGACGTGATCTCATGGCTGATGCTCAACAACGCATCGAGTTCTTTTGCTTTCCGTTCGGCCTGAAGCAGGTTTGCATTGTGAATGGAAACCGCTGCCTGATGCGAAAGATCGTTTAACAGAAACTGGTCCTCTTCATTGAAGTTGGGGAGGTTCTCGTTCACGCGATTGAGAACTTCCAGCGTGCCAAGAATCTTTCCTTTGCATTCCAGCGGAGAAGCCATATAGGTAACAACGGGGTGCTCCTCTTTATCCGGCATCCGTTTCAACAGGCGTTCGTCTTCGCTCGCATCCTCCAAAAGGATCCCCTCTCCCTGCTGAATGATTTCTCCAGCTATGTCCTCTTCCAATTTTGGACGAAGCTTCTTAAACAGTTCTCCATAGGCGCCCGAACTCTTTGCGCAATAGATTTTTTCTCCCGTTTCATCCAGAAGCCAGACGGTGCATGTTTCGGCATCCAGGATGTCGCGAATTTTCTCACCGATGATCGGGAGCAACTGCCCCAGTTCCAGCGTGGAATTGAAGATCTGGCTTATGTCATACAGAAGCGTCAGTCTGGTAATCGCGTTCAGCTGGTTGCGGGCCTGTTCTTCATAGGACTTCATGTTGGCCGCTGCGACCTGCACCAGTTCCATCGCCTTACTCACATATTCGGCATCGTCCTCGTTAAACGTCGACGCCCCTTCCGCTTTATTTACGAGTTCAAGCACCCCTTCAAGTTCAGGCTTTCCTTTAAATGGGATGCAAAGGCCGGAGATCAGAATCGTTTCTTTGGAGAACTGAACGTGTTTGTTCGACTCTTGCAACTTTTCGGCATCCAGAAAAAGTGGTTTGCCGCTGCGAAAGACCTCACCCAGAAAATCAGATCCGAGTGAAACGGTGCGCGTACGGGTCGATTTATCTTCCAGCTGAAGATGAGCGGGAATCAAGCTGGCCTGAGACGCTGAAAACTGCCAGAGGATCGCATTGCGCGTGCCGGTCGATTTCGCAAGATTGGTAGTAGCTGTTTCCAGGATCTCCGGAAGGGAGCGGCAAAAAATCAGCGAATACGCCA
This sequence comes from uncultured Acidobacteriota bacterium, assembly GCA_964504105.1. Lineage (GTDB taxonomy): Bacteria > Acidobacteriota > HRBIN11 > JAKEFK01 > JAKEFK01 > CAZDDB01. The sequence continues at coordinate 27,625 of CAZDDB010000001.1, read as the reverse complement.
GCCGGTACAACTGAAATATTTTGCTGCTCGCTTCTTCAGCCATTTCTACCTCGCTATCTCAGGTTTGACTGCAAGGAACGTCAAAATTATAATAGCCCTGTCCTGAGCGCAGAAACAATTTGCGCTGATGTTAGCATTTTTCCATCGGGCAATCAATGTTCGGAAACCCCGCAGGTTTCCCGGAAATGGAGTTGGCAAATGGATCATGAGTTCGATATTCAAAAACGAAAGAAAGGGGATGTTGTAGTCCTGGATCTGATCGGAAATCTTACGGTCGGGGCGAACGAACAGCGTTACAAGGATGCGATTGCCGATCTGACCTCGCGCAACTACAACCGCGTAGTGCTGAATCTGGAGACGGTGGAGTTCATGGACAGCTCAGGGATCGGGGCGATCGTCAAGAGCTATACGACGATCACCCAGAGCGGCGGAAAGCTGAAATTGCTGAATCCGGGAAAGATGGTCCGCCATACATTGAAAATCACCGGCCTGCTGGGGATCTTCGAGGTTTTCGAGGACGAAGCAGCGGCCATCTCTTCATTCTAATTGATTAGCTCTAAGTAATTAGACATCATTTCGTGCCGCTTGATGGAGACGCGGCCAGCGGGACGGACACATGCTCATGAACAATGAGCCATTCCCCTTTTTGTTTTTCCCAGATGGCAGTGTGACGGCCCTCCAACTCAGCCTTTGTCCCATCCTTCAACACGCCGGAAAAATGACATCCGATTGTGGTCCAGACAATTTTCCCGCGCCGCGAAATCTTCAAGTCGTCCGCCGGAACGAGCCGAAAGCTGGTGTAAGGCTCCAGGAGTTTCTTGACTCCCGTCTTGTATTCGTCCCATCCGGTATATTTCAGCGGGGCGATGTCATAGAAAACCAGATCCGCGTCCTTTGCATAAAAGATTCCAGCCTTCTCCGTATCCAACGTATTCCAGGCTTCATAGTAATTTTTGATTCTTGCCTGAAATGAGTCTTCGATATTTCCTTTATCTTCTTCGTCTTTTTCAGGCTGTCCCTGCGAAACGGTGGGGATGAAAGCTGCGAACAGAAGCGCAATCAAAAAAAAGTGACGGAACAATCGAATGAGCATGGAATGGAGCCTCCTGGAAATGATATAGGGGTCCTAATCAGGGGAGAAGCTTTTCAGTCCTTCTTCCTCGTCCTGGTAGATTTCAAACATGGAATCAAGCTTTGTAATCTGGAGCAGCTTCAGGACGCGATCGTGCGGTTTTAAAATTTTCAACTGACGGTTGCTCTCCACAAACTTGTTCAAGTATCCCACCATTTCGCCAATGCCCGTGCTGTCCACGTAATTGATACCTGAAAAATTCACCAGGACATTCACACTCTTCTCGGAAAGAAGTTCGTCCATGACCTGCGCAAACTTCTCTTTGCTCTCTCCCATCGAGATGGCTCCATGAATATCCAGAATTACGACATTTCCGCGGCGACGTTGAAGGATTTCCATATCAGATTACCAGTCCCTGAAAATACGGTTTTTCTTTTCCCGGCGGAACAACAAGGTATCGAAATCCCTGTTCCCATCCGGGTAGGTTATAGAATAACACATTCCTGTCTTCTAACTGTATGGACATTTCTCTTTCTGCATGAAAATGACCCGCAACAATAACGTCTGCGCCGCGTTGAGAATGCTCCATGCAGAAGCGACGGCATTCTTCCTCCGGATAACCGGATTTGTGCTTCAGGTTCGTAGTTTTCATCTGTTGTTCCAGATTGGAGGATCTTTTCAACAGAAATGAACGCGGAACAGCGTCAAGGATTCCAAGCGAGAGAGGATTCTTCGTCAGCATGCGCCACAAGCGGTACGGTTTATCATTTGTATTGATCAGATCTCCGTGTACCAGATAGAGATTTCTTCCGCGCCATTCGAGTTCGAAGGCTTCCGGCCACACATCGTGAAATATTGTGCCGGCCAGGTGCCGGATGTTGAAATCACGGTTCCCTTCCACATAATGAAGAGCAAGACCGCGCGCGGCGAGATCCTTCATTCGTTCCAACACTTCTTTCTGATAATCAAAAGGGTGTTTTCCGAACCATAAATCAAAAAGATCCCCAACAATGACAACTTCATCGCCCCGCTCGAAAGCCTTTGCGAGGAACTGCAAAAATAAGTCAGCTCGTTCTTTGGTTGCCGGGTTTAAGTGGAGGTCGCTAATCGCAAGAAGGTTCATCAGTGTCGGCCGGCCAACAACGAAAGTAAAACATCAAGTATTATTATTATTTACTCTAGATTAGTTAATGATTCTTCTATTGCTGACTTGACCTCTTCGTTGCTTACATTATGTTTATTAAAGTAAATTCTAAGCGTGTATCCACTTCCTTTTGTTGAATAAACGAACGGCTTCTTTTTGCTCTTCTGTTGATTTTTTTCTTCCCGGACCTGCTGACGAGTCACACTTCCCTTTGCTATCCTGTCGGCAAGAGATTTCATCTTCGCGACATCCGGTTGCCTGGCCACTTGCAACAAGAGGGACTTATTGGTAATGTCGGCCCGCCGACATAGATCTTTGATCTCATCGGGCATCTGATTTAGCAGAAGGACTTCCGTGACGGAGGATCTCGCCTTCCCTACCGCCTGCGCTATCTGTACGTGAGTATAACCAAACCTCTCAGCCAACACCTGGAGTCCTTCCGCTTCCTCGAACGGGGTCAGATCCTTTCGCTGAAGATTCTCGATCAGCCCGATTTCATGCATCTCCCGGTCCGTAACTTCCATCTCGATACACGGAATAACCGCCAGACCCGCCTCTTTCGCAGCACGCCACCGTCTTTCTCCTGCAATGATCTCGTATTCGTTCTTTTGCCCACGAACGAGAAGAGGTTCCAGAATCCCTTTTTCCTTGATGGAATTTATCAGCTCGCTCAGATCACCGATGATCTGTCTTGGCTGGGATGGATTGGGACGGATCTGATCCACGGGAATGTATCTTCCCACCGCTCCCACGTTGTCATGAAACAACTCGTCCACATAATGCAAATCGTGCTTCATTTGAATCGTCTGAGGAAGTCCCCTTTTATTCACGTGCCAGCACCTCCTTGCAAAGCTGTTCGTATTCCATGGCTCCGGAGGACTTTGGAGCATAGGTAAAAATGCTCTCCTTGTAAGCGGGACTCTCCTCCAGGCGCACGCTCTTACTGATCACCGTGCGGAACACTTTGTGGCCAAAAACCTGCCGGATCTGTGCCTGAATATCACGGCTGAGAGTAGTGCGTCGATCATTGAGCGTAATAGCCACCCCTAGCAGGTTTAACGCCGGGTTTGGCCTTGCTTTTATTTTCTGAATGGTTTCCAACAGGTCATCTGTTCCTTCGAGCGCGAAATACGAAGACTGAATCGGAATCAAAACGTGTGTAGCAGCCACAAGAGCGCTAACCGTGATCAAACCGAGCGTGGGAGGCGTGTCAATTATAATGTACGGATAGAGTTCATGAAGCGGACCCAATCGATCCTTCAGCCGAAAATGTCCATCCAATTCCCCGATCAGCTTCGCCTCCAGTTTCGCCAGCGACAAACGCGCCGGCAACAGGCTCAAATTCGGAACGCCTGCCGGCACAATGCAATCTTCGGGGTTGATTCCATCAACCAAAACATCATAGGCGGAAAGGCGAAAAGACGCGGGATCAACAAAAGAAAGGGTGCTGTTTGCCTGCGGATCCATGTCCACAAGAAGCGTCTTTCGCTTTTTTGAGGCAAGACAGGCAGCTATGTTGATGGCAGTGGTGGTCTTCCCTACCCCGCCTTTTTGATTCGCAATGGCCAGGATCATAGTTCCGCAGAAAACAGGGAGGCCGAAAATTTCAGTCGAATCACCAGATAAAAAAACCAGATTGGATAGTATCTGAAAAGGAAAGGATTGTCAAAAGAAAGCCATGCTGTCTACTACTATATTAGTAGCCGCTACATCTTGTACTTCCCGAGTTCTTCGGGGCGAAGATTTTCCAGCCAGCGCTGAAGGCTTTCCCCATCCGTTAAGTCGCGGGTCCCTTCAATACTCTTGGCTTTGTTGATGACTTCCTCTTCAACGTAGATGGGCGATTTCATCCTCAAAGCAAGTGCGATCGCATCGCTTGGCCGTGAATCAATCGCCACCGTTTCCCCGTTTGCTTCCAGAAACACAAGAGCATAAAACGTGTTGTCCCAGAGATTGTTTACGAGAATCTTCTTTACCGTAGCGTTGAGACCGCTGATGATGTTTTTTATCAGATCGTGGGTCATTGGCCGGGGCGTTGTGACGTTTTCCATCTGCAACGCGATAGCATTGGCTTCAAAAAAACCAACCCAGATCGGGAGGATTCTCTGTCCTTCCATGTCGGAGAGGATAATAATCGGCATGTTGGTAACAGGGTCCAGCATCAGACCCTTGATTCGCATCTCAACATGCATAGGCAGCTCCTTAACCCTGAGAGGCCCACTTTCCCCGAAAACCTACGATGTATGATATATGCGCTCATTCGGGCTGTCAAGAAAACTTGCGCGTTAACAAACCGCGCCATTATAATTTACGCGATGCAAATAAGGATCGCTTTCCCGTGTGTCATGATCGCGCTGGGTTTCATGGTGATAAGGTGTGGAACTCAGGACTCATCCCGTTACCAATCCACACCGAAAAGCGCCCCACCGGAAGTCAACCAAACTGCTGAACAGTCTGCTGCGCCACAGCCTGCGTCGAGCAACAACTTTCGGATGCCGCCTTACCTGGAGGATCCCGTCTCTGCCGGACCGCTTACCCCGACTCTCGCGCCCGCTTCTGTGCCGTCAGAGGTTCAGGCGGAATACGCGATTGCTCAGGGTAAACCGGAACTTCTGGCGCAGCTTCCCTGCTTTTGTTACTGCGACCGTTTCGGTCACGGATCGCTGCATGATTGTTATGTCACAGATCATGCCGTTCACTGCGACGTCTGTTTGAAGGAAGTGATCGAAGCCGATCAGATGGATAAGGAGGGGATGACCCCTCAAGAAATTCGGTCTCTGATCGTTGCCAAGTATCACCCTCACTCCTGATGGAATTGCAAAAACCAAAATGAAGCTCGATGCGGAAACGATCCATCACAGGATTGCGGAACTGTTGCACTCACGAAGACATTTCGTGGTGGCCACAATCGCGGAAGTAAAAGGGTCTTGCCCGCAAAAGCCCGGCGCGAAAATGATCATTCATCAGGACGGATCCTTCGAATTCACGATTGGAGGAGGCACTTTTGAAGCGGAAGTCTTGGAAGATGCACGAGCCGTACTGGGCGAAGAAGTCCCGGTGCATCACGAGTACCGGCTTACGAAACCGGAATTGGGAATGTACTGCCAGGGCCTTGTACGCGTGATGTTCGAAAGTTACCACCCTCTTCCACGGATGGTCATTTTCGGAGGCGGTCACGTGGGCCAGGCCTTGTCAAAACTCGCGGCAGCAAGTGAATTGTTTCAAACTGTTGTGGTGGATGACAGAAGCCAGTATGCTGATGTTACAAAACATCCGGTGGCGGATCAGGTAATCCTGACCGATCGTTCTTTCCTCCGAGGTGTTCCTGACCTTGATGAGAACACCTATGTAGTGATCGTAACGCGCTGTCACGAAACCGACAAGATTCTTGTGCGGCGTACCATCGACAGCCCGGTGGCTTATCTTGGCCTGATCGGAAGTAAATCCAAGATCAGACAGTTTCGGCACGAATTAGAGCAGGAAGGGGTTTCCACTGCCCTGTTAGACAGAATCCATGCGCCGATCGGACTGCCGATCGGCGGGAAAAGTCCCGCAGAAGTCGCGATCAGCATCCTTGCAGAAGTGATCCAGATCAAGAACGTGAACGCCGCCAAACGAAGGGCGGTCGACTTTCAGATCAAAAGCCGGCGCGCAACCACAAGGGCTATCAGCGACCGGAATCTGTGATGTATTTCTGGTAATCTTCGGCCGTATCGATATCCACAAGTACTCCCGGATCGTCAACATCTACAAAGCTAATCTCTTTTTCGTAAATCTTCTGCAGATCCTTCGCCGTCTGCGTTGGCGAAAGCGACAAAAGAGAGTGTATCGCGCGGACATCGTACAACACCGGATGTCCGCGCTTTGCTTGAAAAACCGGAATTGTCACATGATTCTTCTCATTCCGGTAAGACTCAAGTAAAACTTGAACCGTCCGCGTTGTCACGAGTGGCTGATCGACGGGCCAGACGAGAGCTTCTGTCAACCCTGTTGCAAGATTCCGTAGACCCTCCTTGAGCGAGGAGATCTGTCCTTCCTTGTAGCGATAGTTAAAAAGAATATCGATTTCCAGCTTCCCCTTCAGTTCTCGTTTGATCCGTTCATGGTGGTGGCCGGCAACCAGGTAAACTGTTGAGGCGCCGGCTTCCCTTGCCTTCCGTGCGATGCACTCCACAAAGCTCTCGGTCCCGATCCGCAAAAGAGCCTTCGGCGTATTCATCCGCTGCGATTCCCCGGCAGCGAGAATCAATGCGGCAATCATACGCACAACTCTATCACTTAAATTGACAACGTTTCCACCGTTCTATATGATTTCTGAGAAGCAACATTCTGGGTCGCACCTCCCCCCGGCGTGAGAGAAAAAGGAATGAAATTCAAAAAAATGTTTATGCGCTTCCGCGTAAACGGCGAAGAAGTCGAAGTTGCAGCCCCGCCCAACCGTTTGCTTCTCGATGTCTTGCGGGAGGACCTCAGTCTGACAGGCACAAAGCTGGGTTGCGACGATGGTTCGTGCGGCGCGTGCACCATTCTGGTAGATGGCCTACCATCCCAATGTTGCATGATGCTGGCGGTTTCCTATCAGGGAAGAGAGATCCAGACTGTCGAGGCGCTTTCCAAAAAAGGGGATCTCGATCCGCTGCAAAGGGCCTTTTGTGAAGAAGGCGGACAGCAGTGCGGATTCTGTACCCCGGGTATTCTGATGACTGCAAGAGCGCTGTTGCTGAAAAATCCCGATCCGAGTGTCGAAGAAATTTCGCAAGCTTTAGCCGGCAATCTTTGCAGGTGCACCGGCTACACGAAGATTATCGCTGCAGTCCACAAAGCGGCGTTGGACTATCAGGAAGCTCGCCGAAAAGATCCGCAAAGGATCGCGCTCTGACGATGTACTACTCGATCATAGGTAAACCGGTTCCGATGGTGGACGGGGCCGCCAAAGTCACCGGGAGCGGCATCTACACGGATGACATGAAATTGCCCGGCACTCTCCACGCGCGGATTCTACGCAGTGTTCATCCGCATGCGCGGATCTTGAAACTGGATCCTTCGCACGCTGAAAAGATCCCGGGTGTCCATGCCATTATCACTGGAAAAGAAATAGCTCAGAAATATGGCATCCTGCCGGTGGGGCACGATGAAACGGCTCTTGCCGTCGACAAAGTGCGTCACGTTGGAGAAGGAATCGCCGCAGTTGCGGCAACAACTCCGGAAATCGCGGAAGAAGCGATTCGCGCCATCGAGGTTGTGTACGAGCCGCTTCCAGCCTATTTTGACGCGCGCGAATCGATGAACAAGCCCGCAGTGCTGATTCATGAAGACAAGCCGGACAATCTGGAGCGCGATTATCATCATCATTTCGGCAACGTGGAAGAGGGTTTTGCCCGGGCAGATCACATCCGCAGCGATACATTTACCTGTCCCCAGGTAACCCACGCGGCAATGGAACCGCACAGCACCGTCGCAAAGTACGAGGAGAACGGCAAGTTGACCGTCTGGTCGTCTACTCAAACTCCGTACTATCTACATCGTACGTTGGCGCAGGTCCTGGAGATCCCGATGAGCCGGATCCGGGTAATCGTACCTCTCGTGGGGGGCGGCTTTGGCGGCAAAGACGAACCGCTAGGGCACGAGATCTGCGCCGCAGCGCTATCGGTGAAAGCGGGGCGTCCGGTAAAACTTACCGTGACCCGCGAAGAGGTTTTCTACATCCATCGCGGACGCCCCACACAGTTTGTCGACATCAAGACCGGTGTCACAAAGGACGGGAAGATCACAGCGGTCGAATGCAAAACGATCCAGGATGGGGGCGCATTCTGCAGCTACGGGGTGGTCACCATTCTGTACTCGGGAGCGCTGCTCGGGGCCATCTACGATATTCGTAACATGAAATACGACGGCTACCGTGTGCTTACCAACAAGCCTGCGTCGGGCGCAATGCGCGGTCACGGAACCGTGAACGTCCGGTTTGCGTTTGAATCGCAGCTGGACATGATCGCCCACGATCTTGGCATCGATCCCGCCGAGATCCGCCTCCGCAACGCGCTTGAGCCAAATACGCGTACGGTCAACGATCTGCGTGTCACCTCCTACGGCTATCCGGACTGTATCCGGGAAGTGGTGCGCCGATCCGGATGGAACGAGAAAAAAGGGAAGCTCCCCTTTGGAAAAGGAGTTGGAATTGCAGGCTCTCACTACGTCAGCGGCGCAGCCAATTCGATTATCCGGGCGAAGTTGCCGCATTCAAACGTGATGTTGAAACTGGATATCGATGGCGGAGTTACCATCTACACCGGCACGGCAGAGATCGGTCAGGGCTCCGATACGATTCAGGTACAGATTGTCGCTGAAGAGCTGGGAATCGGAATCGATCGCATCCGGATCATCTCGGCCGATTCCGATTTGACTCCGCTGGATCTGGGTAGTTATTCCAGCCGCGTCACATTCATGGCCGGTAATGCCTGTCTTCAGGCAGCGCGGGAAATGAAGAACAAGGTCAACAAGGCCGCATCCGAATTGCTGGAAGTTTCCGCTGAACGATTGAGAAACCGCGACAACTTCATTTTTGATTCTGAGAATATTGAGAAACGTATCGATTTTGAACAAGCAGTTGTTCATGCGCTCGGCACACAGGGCGGAACTCTTGTGACCAAAGGGTCCTACACACCGCCAAAGGAAGCGCAGGGAGGCAAATTCAAAGGCGCCGGCGTAGGCCCCTCCCCTGCCTACAGTTACAGCGCGCAGGTTGCAGAAGTCACCGTGGACCCCGAGACGGGCGTGGTGAGGGTGGACCGCGTGGTTGCCGCGCATGATTGCGGCTTTGCTCTCAATCCGCTCACCGTGGAAGGACAAATTGAAGGCTCCGTTTCCATGGGACTCGGGCAGGCGATGCTGGAGCAGGTGATCTTTGACCGGGGATTGATAATGAACCCGGGACTTCTGGAATACAAGACTCCCGGCATTCTCGATTCTCCGGTGATTGAATCAATCATCGTGGAAAGCGCCGACTCGGAAGGCCCCTACGGCGCCAAGGAAGCCGGCGAAGGATCGCTGGCTGCGGTGATTCCCGCGGTGGGCAATGCAATTTACGATGCGATCGGCGTGCGCATCACCGAACTTCCCTTCACGCCTGAAAAGATTTTGAAAGCGCTGAAAGAAAGAAATGACACTTCCCGTATTTGACGTAATCATCCCCGAAACGCTAAAAGAAGCGCTCGAATTTTATACGGAAAACAAGAGCTCCACAAAGATTCTTGCGGGCGGAACGGACATCGTCCCAAGCTTGAAACAACGCTTGTTTGAACCACAGTATTTGCTCGATATAAAGTCTCTCAAGGAGCTGCACGGGATCCACGAATTGCGCGATGGTGGAATTCGCATCGGTGCATTGACCACGATCACTGAAGTAGCCGCAAATCCGCTGATCCGGAAAGAGTTTCCGGTTCTGCAACAGGCAGCATTCACGGTTGCGGGCCCCGGGCTGCGCAATGTTGGAACGATTGGCGGAAATATCTGTCTGGATACGCGCTGCTACTGGTACAACCAATCCTATTTCTGGCGCCAGTCGTGCGGTTTCTGCATCAAGAAGGACGGCGCGATGTGTCATGTCGCACCAGGAAGCAAGACTTGCTGGGCGGTTTATTCCGGAGACACCGCGGCCGCTCTTCTGACGCTTCACGCGAAAATCAAGCTTTCCTCTTCAACTGGAGATCGAATTGTTTCGCTTCCGGAATTCTTCCTGAATGATGGCTTGGTCCGGAACAGAATTGAACCGGGCGAAATTCTTACGGAGATTCTGGTTCCCGCCGAATCACGTGGCTATGCCGGATCCTATGAAAAATTCCGGATGCGTGGATCGGTGGATTATCCGCTTGCAGGCGTTGCAGTGGCCATCAAGAAATCGAATGGAGACATCCAGGATCTGCGAATCGGTCTGACTGCAGTCAATCCGCTTCCCGTGCTGCTGCACGATCCTCCCCATGTTTCGGAGGAGGTGCGCAAGCTCGCCATGCGGGCCGCGAAGCCGCTCAAGACTTCCGCAAGCACCATGGACTACCGGCGCCACATGGTCGGGATCATGGTGAAACGCTCTCTGGAAAAGCTGGGCGTGAAATGAAGAAGACAAAATCTGGAAATTTCGGTGAAATTCCTGGAATTGGTACTTTACAGTTTCACGCTTGCTCAGATAAGCTCTGCTTGTAAGTGATGGAAATCAGGACGCTCCCCTCCGTTTGCCCGATGGATTGCCCCGACACGTGCAGTCTGGAAGTGGAAGTTCAGAACGGACGTGTCACCAAAATCTCGCCTTCACCGTTGAACCCAACTACAGACGGATTCATTTGCTCAAAAGTCGCGAACTTCACAAAGCGACTCTATTCTCCGGATCGCATTCTGTATCCGATGAAGCACACGGGGCCAAAAGGCGCAGGAGAGTTTGTCCGAATCAGTTGGGATGAGGCGATTGATTTGATCTGCGGCAAATTTCAATCGATTCGAGAACGGTTTGGCGGCGAAGCGATACTCCCCTTCTCATACGGAGGATCAAACGGGATCCTTGGTCAGGACACGAGCGATCGAGCCTTTTTCGCAAAGCTGGGAGCGTCGCGGCTGGCGCGAACCGTGTGCGCCGCGCCGACCAGCGCGGCAGCAGCAGGAATGTACGGAAAGATGCCGGGCGTCGCGTTCGAAGATTATGTGCATGCAAAAATGATCCTGATCTGGGGAGCAAACGCAAAGGCTTCCAACATTCATCTGGTGCCCATTCTGAAGAAGGCGAAAGCAAACGGTGCGCAGATCGCGATCGTAGACCCCAAACTGAATTATTCCCGGCGCGAATATGATCTGCATCTTCCTGTTTATCCCGGCACCGATCTGGCAGTCGCGATGGCGATGATTCGCTACTGGCATCAGAACAAGATGCTGGCCAATGATTTTCTCGAGCAACATGCAGTTGGTCTTGATGTTTTGCTTGAACGAGCCTCCCAATACACTTTAGATAAAGCGGCATCGATCGCTAGAGTTCCTGCCGTCGACATCGAGAAGCTGGCACTGATGTACGCGAACGCCAATCCCGCTCTGATTAGAATCGGCTGGGGGCAGGAGCGGAACCGCAACGGGGGACAGTCCTCCGCAGCCATTTTGGCGATGCCGGCTCTGCTTGGAAAGTTTGGAGTACGCGGTGGCGGATACACATTGAGCAACAGCAGTTCCGCAAAAGTCATGAGCAACAAGCTGGTGGATGCTCCAATCTGGATTACGCGCGAATTGAACATGAATCACCTGGGCAGACTCCTTTTGGAAGAAAAGAAGCCGCCCCTCAAAGCTCTCTTTGTCTACAATTGCAACCCCGCGGCAACCATGCCGAACCAGAAGGCAGTGCTTCAGGGACTCGCACGCGAAGATCTGTTCACCATTGTCTTTGACCAGATCGTAACAGATACCGCCATGTTTGCAGATGTCCTGTTGCCTGCGGTCACATTTCTGGAGCAGGAAGAGATCAAGAAATCCTACGGCAGCTACGTGCTGCAATATTCCGCGCCCGTGATTCCACCATGCGGAGAGGCAAAACCGAACGAACAGGTGTTTGCAACGCTCGGCCGCGGGATGGGATGGACCGATTCGGCGTTTCAGGAGACCACAGAAGACTATTTGCGCCGTGCCGCCGGCGCGATCCGCGGCCTTGGAAAAAATGTAACACTGGAAGAGCTTCGGGAAAAACGTTTGCTCTTCTTTGATTTCCCCGGGCCCATGCCCATCCAGTTTCAGACAACGTTTCCCTGGACAACTGACAGCAAAATCAATCTGGCGCCGTCAACGCTGGGTGAGCATCCGTATGAATATATCGAAGACAGTGCAGACCCGCGTTATCCGCTGGCGTTGATCAGTCCTGCCACAAACAAAACGATCAGCTCATCTCTGGGTGAATACAATTTGCCGGAACTATTCGCCGAAATGCATCCACAAGACGCGACTTCACGAAATCTCAAAGATGGAATTTTCGTGCGCGTTTTTAATGAGTACGGCGAAGTGCATTGCAAACTTCGGATCCGTTCCGAAGTCCGGCCAGGTGTGGTTTCCATCCCAAAAGGCGCGTGGAGAAAAGCCTCTCTCAATGGTCTGACTTCTAATGCGCTGTCTCCCGATACACTCGGTACAGCCGGTGGAGCCTGTTTTAACGACGCCCGCGTTGAGATCGCCGCGCTGTAGTCTAGGTGAGGGGGCAGGAGCGCCCGCCATTGCGGGCGCCCCCAACTAACTAGAACGGAGTAGATGCATTCAATCTATAAGACGCGCCTACTCGCCATTTGGTTCCCCCCTGCCGGAAGAAAATCTCGGGTGAAAACGCCGGGGCGCCTTTGTGGTAAAAGAGCTAGAGCTCCCCGCTCAGGATTTTGATCAGCTTCGCAAAATCGATGTTGCCGCCAGATACGACGCACACGATTTTGCCTGAACCGGCTTTTACGAAGTCACTAGGAAACTGTTAAAGGCAAAACTTCTCGAATACCGTCTGAGAAAATAAAAGCATTCTCTTTTTCGCTCAATTTTTGCCGCCAGTGATTGTGGTGCCTCCGCCTGTGCCGTCTGCAAAGCAGCGGGCATCACCGCTAGCGCAATCCATATTTTACGTTTCATCGATCCCTTCCACGCCTACTTAGGGCCTGCGCAAAAATAACTTCCCATTTTGCTGCTGGCCCGCAAGGTCGATGGCGAGGCGCGAGCGACACGCATACCCGCTGCGGTATGTAAGGAGCGAGCAACGAAGCCAGCGGCCTTGAGGGCCGCAGCCCGAGGGGGCGCGGCGGCAGACGCCATCTGCCGCCCGCCGCTCGCGCCAAAATGGGAAGTTATTTTTGTGCAGGCCCTTAGTAACAGCACGCACCGTATTCTCCGGATGTTCTGCTTTTTAGAGGGCTTTGGTGCCGGTTGCATTTGCGTATATGATACATGGTCAGAGGCGGAGCGCCACTCTTGACATGGGGGTTTCGTTTAAATCGGAGTGAGCGAATTAACTCCGCTGATTAGGCCAAGGAGGACACGATGGAAAATCGATTCAAAGTTATTTTCGCTTTCACGCTAGCTGTACTGTTTCTTATGCTTGGAATGATAGGTGTAGGCGTAACCGCAGCCGAAACTCAGGAGGGAGACACACCGATCAAGTTCAAATTTGGCGCAGGTGATGGGGAGGCCGACGCTGTCGTGAAGATTACAATGGAGGGTAAGTGCAAGCTACAAGTCACGCGCGATGCCGTGACGGATCTAAAAGAATTTGCCTGCTTAGATGCAAAAGGCTGGTATAACAAGAGTGTGCCGATAAAAGAGCCGACCATGCCGGCGGGATCAGATCAATATTCCATTTATCGAATCAAACCAGTTGACAATTGTTATCCGAAAGAGTTTCCGATGCATATCGAGATCGTGAATTACGCAGAGGTCGTGACGGGGGGGGGTAAAGCCTTTAAGATGCGCCTGATTCACAAAAAAGCCGATGGCACTTGCTCAGACATTACAACTGTTGTAGAGAAAGGTCCTACCCCGGCGGATGACGGAAAAGGGGGTGGAGACACGGGAGGCAAGTCCGATTTCTTTTTGGTCAATCTGCACAAGGATTCCTTAAAAGAACCGAAGCACATTACAAACAAGCTTACCAAGAAACTGGAGGAAAAGATTCCCCTCGGTTATGATGGGAAGCCCGTTATTGACCCGAAGCCCCTTCAGGAGGCAAACAAAGCAATTAATGAGAAGCGATTCGAAGATGCCATTAAACTGTTAACAGAATTCGAGACGGTCGTCCAAGATAAGCTGAATGATGGATACCTGAGCGCACAATATGCAGCGTATCTACAGTCTACAGCCAGACAGATCGTATTCGCTATCCGTCAATTCATGGATTTACTCTCACTTGGGAACGAAAGCGGGAAAAGTTAATTTATCTTTTTACTGAAGCATCCATTGGGCATAGGACGCGAACTGTTTTTCCTGGCCGGCAGCCTTGAAGGTGGCGGCCGCCTTATGTAGCAGCTCCTGCACATCTTTTCGCTGTGTGAAACTTGCGGCGTTGTTGCCTGCGTCTTTCCGGATTTCGTCCACGACATCTAGAGCCTGCTGGTAATGTTTCAGGGCAGAATCGGGCTTGTTTTGGCTCTGGTAGATTCTTGCTGCGACGAAGTGGCTTTGAAGTAATGTCTCCTGAAGTCCGAGTTGTCCGGCAAGGTCAATAGCCGACCGGATCTCCCGAAGTGCTTCCATGGGCTTGTGCTGCAGTTCGTATGCTTTGCCGATTTCTGCTTTCGCCCGTACAGTGAGCGGCTTTAATCCCATTCTTTCTGTTTCCTTTAGAGTCTTTTGAAGCAGAGGAAGGGAACGATCAGGTTCGTGCAACTGATTGTAAAGCGCGGCTACTTCCAACCGGGCGACCAGCATTGCCCTAACGACCTTGCTTTCCTCAGCCACCTGCTGGGTCTGAGTTATCAACGGTTCGATTGAATTCAGCTCTTGCCGCAAGCGCAGCATCTCGCACCGCCGCATCAACAGATCGGTAGAAGCTTCTTTATCATTGATACCATTTGCGACTTTCTGTGCCTCCTCAATGCGCTTGTTCCCTTCATCAAAGAGACCGAGCAAATTGTATGTGCCGGCGGAATGGATCAAAGTGAATGCAAGCCCTACAGCGTCCTGACTGTCTCGCCAAATCTTGAGCGCCGGCGAAAAAGAATCCAGGGCATCAGCATACTTAGCCACGTCCGTCAAAAGGATTCCTTTGTAGAAGAGAATCCGAGCTTTGAGCATGCGGTCGGTGTCCCCAATTTCCTGTAGCCCTAACTGATAATATGTCGCAGCGTCTGTATAACGGCCACGAAGATAATAGATCCATCCGATATTGCCCAACCCGTTTGCGATATCAAACCGGGACTTTACTGTCCTAGCAACGTCCAGCCCTCGAGTGTGATAGTCGAGAGCCTCATCAAAGTAACCAAACTTCTCCGCCAGGTTTCCCAGGTTGTTTAGAATCCATGCGATCCCCTTTTTATAACCGAGTTGTTGATCGATAGCCAGAGCTTCCTGATAGCTGCGACGGGAATCCTCGTAGCGTCCCATTTCTTTGTAAACAATTGCCATATTATTCAGAATCGTAGCGACCTGTTTCCTATCACCGATCCGGGACTTGATTTGCAACGCCTTTTGATAATGCTCCAAAGCAGATTCGTGGTACTGCAGGGACCAGTAGACTAAACCGAGCGCAATCAACAGTTCCGAGCGCTCTTGATCACTTTCGAATTGGAGGCTGAGCGTTTGTGCATCCGTCAAGTACTTCAGTGCGTTTTGCGGATTCGCATTTTTCCATTCCGTTACGCCCAGGTCCATCAATACGTAAACGGACTTAGGGTCAAGTTCCCAGGCCTTCTGATAATTCTCCAGTGCCTGCTTCCAGTCTTCCTGGTCGTAAAAGAACGATCCTAGATCAGCATACGCCTCCGGGCTGTTTGGATACGCGGACTGAAGCTGCCGATATGCCTGGATCGTTTTCTCGGAATTATTCTTCAGCTTTGCCTGGAGCAGTTGCAGCTGAAGGAACTCGTATTGTGGCAGCGCATCGGAGGCTTTCATGGCGTTTTGCAAAGAGCGCTGCGCTTGCTCTGATTGACCCATGCCGTAATAGACTTCCGCGAGTTTCGCATGTGCGAGAGCAAAGGATGGATCTTGTTGTACAGCTTTTTTAAGCAGTTCAGTTGCTTTCTCTGGGATGGTCAAGCTTCTGGGCGCCGGTAGCCAAGGAAAACGTGAAAACACTTGATCGACTTGATCCAACAAACTCAAACCCTCATAGTAGGAGCTGAGGGCTGCTTGGGAGGTACTCAACAGCTTTTTGACACTGCCGGACGGGTCTCGATCTACCCTGGCAGCGAAGCCGCTGAGTTGCTGGATCTGCCTGGATAGTGTCGCTACAATGCGCTCGATGTTTCCGCGCGCGTCGATCTGGGAGGGTGCAACCGGATCTACTTTGAAATCCATGAGTAATCCGGTTACGCTAAGGACTCCGTTCTCTTTCGTGAATTTGCCCGTGAGTATCGTATTTGCCCCACCCAGTTCAGCGACGTGCCGGGCTAAGGCCTGGGCGGTCATTTTCTGTTCCGGGAATTGTAAGCCTCTTTGAATCTGAGCCAGACGGCTTCTCGATACCACTTGAACGTTCCCGTTTTCCCGCAAAATTCCAACGATCATGTCCGGAATTCCTGTACTCATCCATTCAAGTGACTTATCCCCCGTTGCATTTTCCATCGGCAGAGCAGTCAGCACGGTTCGAGCAATGACCGGACTCTGTGCCGGTTCGCGATGAAAGAACCACCATACACCCAGAAAAACGATGATGAACAAGGCTGCGGCTAGCGCAGGTTTCCGCCAGGGGAGTCGCCGCTTCAAGCTTTTGCCGACGTGCCGCACACTTCGCGCTTCGAGGTCTTCCAGGATTTCACCAGCATCCTGATAGCGCCATTCCATCTGCGGTTCCATGCATTTCATGGCAATTTCTGCCAGATAATCAGGAATTTCGGAACGAACGTGACTCGGATCTTTTGGCTTTTCGCGGACGCGTTTGAAAAGGGATTCATACCCTTTGGTCATTTCAAAAGGAAACTCACCGGTGAGGATTTCATAGAGGATCAGGCCAAAGGTGTACAGGTCGGAACGCTTGTCGGGCTCTTCCGCTTTGATTTGCTCGGGCGACATATACATCGGTGTTCCCATCATTGCCCCTGTACGCGTGAGAGATTTCTCTGTTTTCAGATCAATGGAGCGGGCAAGACCAAAATCGGTTATATAGAGGTGGTCCCGTTCATCGATAAGTATGTTTTGCGGCTTCAAGTCCCGGTGCAAGACGCCTTCGTCATGTGCCGCTTTCAAACCGTGGCAAAATTGTTGGACAAGATCCACTGCTCGATCGATGGGGAGCGCACCCTGGCGTTTGAGGGTCGCGCTAAGATTCTCCCCCTTCACATAGTTCATCGAGACGTATTTGGTGCCATCCACGTCCCCGAGATCATGGATCCGCAAAACATTCTTATGCGTGATTTTGCTCGCAAGAAGGATTTCCCGCTTGAATCGCTCCATTACAATGACTTCGTCCGTTGCGGATGGTTTGATCAGCTTCAGAGCGACTTCGCGATTCAGCTCCTTATCATACGCTCGATATACGGTACCCATCCCGCCTTCCCCGAGTATGTGTACGACCTTGTAGCGATTGCCGAAATTGGAGCCCGGTAGCAGGTGGTGCTTCAATGGGCTGGGCGTATCAACCGTTGGCTCCAATTGGCTGGAGTCTTCTTTGCTCCATTTCATGTTCCCTACGTTAACTACTTTGCCGGGGAACTGTCAAACGTAGTTGCCAGACCGTTCCTGGCTTATCGAACTAAACGGTACTGGTTGATTTAGTATACTGGTCATGACTGCAGAAAAATCTATCTCTAGAGCTCGCCTGCAAGGATCTTGATCAGTTTCGCGGAATCGATGTTGCCGCCGGAGACGACGCAAACGATCTTTCCGGAACCCACTTTGCCGGATAGCGCAGCCGCAACGGAGACTGCTCCCGCTCCTTCTGCGATCACACGGTTGCGCTCAACCAGCAGGCGGATTGCGGCCGCAACTTCGGCAAGACTCACGACAAGTGAACCATCTAGCAGTGAACAGGCAAGGGGCCACATTTCCGGAAGAACGCTCTTACCTCCGATGCCATCTACAAAGCTGGGAGTGTAGGAAATTTCGCGGGGGCATCCTGCTGCCAGTGAAGCCGCGAACGGAGCGGCTGTTTCCACTTCACAGGCGTAGATCCGGACGCCGGACTTTCGCGCGCGAACAGCAGTCGCAATTCCGCAACTCAGTCCTCCCCCACCATACGGCACAAGGATGGTGGCCACTTCGGGCAAGTCTTCCAAAATTTCCAGACCGATGGTTCCGTTGCCGGCCATCACTCCGGGATCCGAAACAGGATGGATAAAAAGACCCTGTGCGCCATCAAAACGGCTTGTGAGAACTACCTGCCACCATTCGTCAAAAGGAACCTGAACAATTTGTGCACCCAACCGGCGAATCGCAGCAAGTTTTGTTTCCGGTGCGTGATCAGGAACAACCACTGTGCACGAAATCCCGAGGCGCTTCGCATTCCAGGCAACACCTTGCGCCATGTTTCCGGCGCTTGCGGTGGTAACTCCGTTCGCAAGAGCATCGACGCTCGCAAGCTGCATGGCGTTTCCCGCGCCCCGAACTTTGAAAGACCCGATCGGCTGAAGGTTCTCCAGTTTTAGATAAATCTCTGCCGGCGCATCCTCCACGTTCAAGCGAACCAGCGGCGTCCGAAGCGCAATCTTTGCGATGCGCCCGCGTGCGTTCTCAATGTCCTGAAGCGTAACAGAATGGTTACGCATTCTTACGATCGTTCGCCGCCGAGTTCGATGCTGGTTCCGATTCCCTGTTGCACGGCTTTGTTGTAAATGTAGTGGGCGGACGCAAGATCTTCGATCGCGATGCCCATCGATTTGAAAAGCGTAATTTCACCTGGCGCAGTTCGGCCTCTCACTTTTTCGATCAGCAATTCGCCCAGTTCGCCCAGGATGTGTGCATCGTTGATCGCGCCTTCGCGTTTTGGGATCAGAAAGTCGCCTGATTCATTCAGTGTAGACTCGCGCCGGTCCACAAACAGCCTGGATTTCACCATCGCTACCGTGTCCACCTCGCGTGTTGTGGGACCAAACGCGCCTGCGGCAGTGATGTGTGTGCCCGGGGAAATCCATTCGCCAAACAGAACCGGTTCCTTCGCAGCAGTCGTGGTGCAAATGATGTCGGCAGCAGTTACAGCCTCCTGTGCCGTTCGAACTGCGGTAACAGATAAGTTGATGCGCAGCGATTCACTTTCTGCAAAGCGACGGGCATTTTCGAAACGGCGGCTCCAGACCCTCACGCGTGTGATATTTCGCGCAACCAGCATCGCTTCGAGATGACTCCGTGCCTGAACCCCGGAACCCAGAATTGCCAGATCGGTGGCGTCTTCCCGCGCCAGAACGCGCGTGGCAACGCCGCTGACGGCGGCAGTTCGAATCGCGGTAATCTCGCTTGCATCAAGAATCGCAATCAGACGTCCGCGCTCCGTTTCGAAGAGCAAAACCGCGCCTTGATGCGAATCCAGCTCCGTTCCCAGATTTCCCGGAAACACGCTGATCACCTTCACACCCATCGCCGGAAGATTTCCTGAATAAGAAGGCATTACAGCGAGAAGGCCGCTCTTATCGGGTAAAGCAATGACCTGCCGCAAAGGAAGAATCGACGCGCCGCGGGCCAGCGCTTTCAGAGCCTCGGACATCAGATCCAGACACTCGGCCATCGGCAAAAGTTGACGGATTTCAATCTGATTAATAATCCGAACTTTCATTTGGATCTCAATAGTTCCACTGCAAGATCCTGTCCGCAATGTCTCGTGTCACGGCATGATATGTGGGACGAGATTTCCTGTAGATTTTTCGCGCCAGGTCCAAACCCTCGGGCGATTTTGCCAATTGCGTCATGATTGACTTTACGTATTTCCTGCGGCCCGAGAGTGTCAAGAGACGTTCGATGGCGGGATAGGCCGTTTCATACTTCCTTGCGATCACCTGCAAGAGCCATTCGTGTAGAATCTCGCAATTCGGGCTGTCCGAGAGATGAAGCACAGCGTCGACCTGTCCCAGCCGATCAGGATCTAAGTTTGCGGGCAAATGGCGCAAGAAATGTATCCATTCCTGCGTGGTCCACCTTGAAGTCTGCAACTGTTTGACCGGCATTCCATCGGACCACTGCTTGATTTGCGCATCTACACTCGCAAGCGCATCACTGTGTACTTTTACAATATTCGAAGGAATTCCCGGATGATAGACCCAGGCTTCGATCTGAAGTTTCTTTTCCAGTTCTTCGTCTCCGTCGATCAGGTTCTTTCGCAAATAATCGAGAAACTCTTCCGTGGTAATACTCTGAAACGCAAAATGATCAAAATAGGCATTGAGAAACGCGTCCCATCGCTTCCGCCCTACGGCCTCCTCAATCGTGCGCAAGAAAAACTGTCCCTTCTCGTAGGGGATTTGTGTGGCGGAATCCTCCGGATCCCGGCCTGCCAGATTGGTTTTCAATTGCGTATCCGGACTCTTCGGCCCCAGTTGAACCATCTCCTTTTGAAGATCCTGAAGGCTGAGCACGGAAAGCATGTCATCAAATTCCTTTCCGTAAACCACTTCCATAATGCGATGATCAAAATAGGTCGTAAATCCTTCGTTCAGCCAGAAGTCGTTCCAGGTGGCGTTGGTAACCAGATTCCCGGACCATGAGTGAGCCAGTTCATGAGCCACAAGAGCAACCAGTGACCGGTCTCCCGTAATGACGGTCGGAGTAGCAAACGTCAGCATCGGATTCTCCATCCCGCCCCACGGAAAGCTGGGAGGCAGCACAATCAAATCGTAGCGGTCCCAACGGTAAGAACCGTAGAGTTTCTCCGCCGCCTCGATCATCTTTTCCGTCTCTGCAAATTCCCATGCAGCTTTACCAACTACCGACGGCTCCGAATAGATACCGGTACGCGAGCCCATCGAACGGAACTCAAGGTCGCCCACTGCAAGAGCCAGCAGGTAGGAAGGAACGGGATGAGGCATCTTGAATTCATAAATACCAGAAGCATTCTTTGTGGTCGGATTCTGCGCACTCATGACGGCCATCAGATTCGCGGGCACTTTAATCCTGGCCCGATAGGTCATCCGGACACCCGGCGTATCCTGGCACGGGACCCAACTTCGCGCAAGCGCGGTCTGAGACTGCGTATACAGGAACGGCTGTTTGCCGCCCGCCGTCTGCGCGGGCTCCAGCCATTGTAATGCCGAAGCCCTCGGACTGGTGGAATAATAGATATTTATAAGGTTCGTATCGGGTTGAATGTCAATGATCAACGGTTCTCCCAGATATTGAACACTCTTGCCAACCTCAAACGTGGATACCTGTTCGGGATTACCCACCGTTACCCGCTCTATATGCAAGGACTCTGAATCCAGATAGAGCTTCCGAACTCTTTTTTTGTTTTCAATCTGCAGAGTCGCTTTTCCTGTGATT
Source organism: uncultured Acidobacteriota bacterium (assembly GCA_964504105.1). GTDB lineage: Bacteria > Acidobacteriota > HRBIN11 > JAKEFK01 > JAKEFK01 > CAZDDB01. The sequence continues at coordinate 6,302 of CAZDDB010000001.1, read as the reverse complement.
TGCTTCTTCGAAAAATCCACCGTGGCATCCAGCATAAGATCTTTCACCACAGCTTCTTCCGGATTGGAAAATGAATGCGGATCCTGATGCATATTCCCTCTCTCCACTGAACCTCCCATCGTCACCTCTGTACCAACCAGTCCTGAAACCGAAAGCAATACGAAGAGCAGTCCATTCGCGATCCAACGCAAACGCATCCCTCCTCCTGAATTATAAGACAGTACAGTGTGTCCACATCCCTGTCAAGGAATTGACAGCACAGACCGCGGAGAACGCAGAGAAAGGATTCAGCACGGAATACACGGAAGTTATCACTCATGTCCAAATCCTATTCCGTGGTTTCCGTGTATTCCGTGCTGAATTTTTTCCCTCTCTGCGTACTCTGCGTCTCTCTGCGGTGAATTCCCTGAGCTACGCCACACGGAGGTCTTTGGTGAGTTGTTTGTCCTTGCTCAGTTTCCAGATCTTCTGATCCAAAAAGTAGTGATTGAACGCAAAGCCCCACCAAAAACCAATAGCGAGATCGGAAATTGTAAAGAGCGGTCCCAATGTCGCCTGGCTTACACTGCTCGGTCCGGTCGCAAAGGGGACCGGCAAACCGGTCAAAAACCAGTTCGGATACCGGTACATCAATGTAAACACGATCCCCGCAAGATAGTAAGTGAGAAAGCTGCGACTGACTTTCCCTGCAAGACCGAACTGTTTTCCGTCCGGATCGGAACCATACCGGTTCCGGTTATAGAACCAGACAATTCCGTGATATTGGATATTGTGATAGAAGGTCACGAAGACGGCAAACAGGCGAATGTCCACATGCGTCGAAACATACGGATGCAAGAAGATGAGCATATGGAGCGGAACGCATGCAAGCAGAAACAAGTTTTTCGGCACATTCAACGGGAGTCCTCTGCTCCAATTCCTGATCTCCTTCGCAAGATACCAGATGAGAGCGACCGCAATCACTGCGTGCACGGCAACCAGAGCATATGTTTCCAGTTTCGAAATCCACGGCGGCAGTCCGACCTGAGCTCGCGCCTCGGGGTGACGCAACAGGAAAGAGACAAACGGAGCGAGCATCAGAATGTAAAAGATCCAATAATCAGTTCTGTTTAATTTCCCCGCGGCTTCCCCGTTCTTTTTCTGGTAAAGCACCAGAAAACCATAATGTTGCCGGACCACATGCCAGTAAGCCCATAGTTGAGCCAACGTCAGGAAAGTGAAAAACGGAAGTTTCGTGCCCAGCAGGATCGATAAAAACACGATGATTGGCCCAACTAGAAACCATGCCAGACTTCCCAGCAGGAGCCGGGATCGTTCTTTCCATTCCCGGGAATCCAGATAGGTGCGCGAAATTGTCGCAAACACATGTGGCCCATCCACCGATACAATCCAGATCCAGAACAGGAAAAGCGCCGGAACTCCCAGCGCAACATTGCAGTAGATCAGAAGATAGCCACTGAGGCAGGCGCCGATATACAAGAGCAGGTCATAGTTTCTACCCGAAATCCAACGAACGCTGATCGCGCCTGTCTGCATAGAAGCAAAATACCCGTTTCAGTTTCGTGCGTCAACGTGAGTGGAGCGCGGGCGTCTGAAGATTGCCACAATAAAAGCAAAGCTGACGATAAGAATCGCTGCATAAACCAGCAGATCACCGTAACGCGTATAAAACGTCAGCTCCCGGATGTTCTTCACTTCACCGGAAACCAGGGCAGGCACAAAAATCTTTGTGGTTTGCAAGATCCGGCCATAGGGATCAATGATTCCACTGATCCCGGTGTTGGCAGCGCGAACCATGTAGCGGCGATTTTCAATGGCCCGCATCACAGCCATCGCGAAATGTTGCCGGGGCGCTGACGTGTCACCGAACCATGCATCATTGGTGATGTTCACAAGGAGAGAGGCGTCGCCCAGACAGAATTCGCGAGTCAATTGCGGAAACACTACCTCGAAGCAAATATGAACCGCAAATTTCCCCCCCTTGATTGGAAAGAGATGGTACCCCTTCCCTGCCGAGAAATCGGAGATCTCCGGAACGACCTTGCCGGCAAAAAACAGAATCGAACGCAGCGGGACATACTCACCAAAGGGAACAAGATAAACTTTGTCATAACGACCGTCGATTTCTCCGCGGCTGTTTACCAGAAATGCGCTGTTGTATACCCCCTCGCGATCGAACGAATCACTCCCGATCACAAAAGGTGTTCCGCTGGTTCTGGCAAGATCCTGAATCTCAGCGGTCCACGGCCCTCCTTCGCGCAGAGGAAACAGTGTGGATGACTCGGACCAGAGAACCAGGTCCGGCTTGCTTGTACGGATCAACTGGTCAGTCATCTGCAGCTGTCTGCGGTTGATCTCCTCCGCAAATTGGTAGCTCAGCTTCACATCCTGCGGCACATTCCCCTGAACGCATCCCACAGTGATTCGTTCGCCTTGAATATTATTGTTAATAGTATTATTTCCATAATAGTATATACATAATACTAATACAGTAATTAAAATAAAGTAGATTGAACGTTTTAGAGTTATTAGAATAGTAATAGATGCGTTTGCTGCCAGAAGCAACCAGGAAAGACCATACACCCCGGTCAGGGCGGCAAATTGCGCGAGCCGAATGTGGTTATACTGGCTGTAACCGAGAAAACACCAGGGAAATTGTGTGCCGTGGTTGCGCAGCCATTCCAGCGTAATCCATAGAAACGGAGCAGCAAGCATGGCCCAATACATTCCCAACCGCGCGTGAAAGAGCCCCAGGAGCGCTCCAAAAGTTCCCCAGAAGAGGACGGAGATTGCCAGACAAAGAAGAAGCAAGACCCCGGCCGCAAGGAGCACGGGCAACTTCGTGTAGTGTTCGATTACATGAAAGATCCAGTAAAGGTTCCCCAGTTGAAAGACAATCCCTCCCAAACCAAAATAAAGAAAGAGGGCCCGGGACCGATGCGTGGAAACAAGAACCAGCAAGGGCACAAAACAAATAAACCCCAACCAGGATAGTTCCAACGAAGGGAAGATCACTATTTGGAGAAGCCCGGAAAGAACGGCAAGAATTGCCGGAGAGTAGCGGTAAGCCTGCGGATTCACAGGACAGATTGCAACTTCATCACGGAAACCATGTCCAGTCCGCCCCGCGATGCAATTTGCAAGGCAACGTCGTAAAGCGTCTTCCGCCCGGATTCACGGGCTCTCTGTCGCAGGCTTGAGGCCGAATGACTTGTCTCGAGCCAGGAAAGAACATCGCGGTCCACCCGCAAGCATTCCATAGCAATTTCGCAACGCGCTTCATCCACAGAACTGCAGTAATCGCATCCCTGGTTTGTCTTGAGCTCCAGATGGCCGGGAATCGCAAGATTCTCCTTTTGAGCGGAGGAAAGATCGTACGGGGCGGCGCAACGGGGACAAACCTGCGGAATCATCCGGGGAGAGACCACCGAATGGAGCAGCCCCGCCTTGACAGCCGATTTTAGGTGGTGACGGCAAAGCCATTCCACTGCAAGAAAACTATCATAAGAAGACAGAATGCAAATCACCGGAATTCGCGCCGCAATCAGGAACGCAATCTCGACGCTCCGCGGCGTTCGAAGCGTATGAACCGCCACCAGATCCGGTTTCTGAGTGAGGATATCCTCCAGGGCGCTTTCCATCCCCTTCTCTTCCACACAGGTTTGACTGATTCCGCTCAGCGGATACCGGACCGCCTCCTCCAGCGTCATGATGTGGCTGTATTGTTCTTTGCACCGGCTCAACAAACTGTACAGAAACGAAGTCCGTCCGGATCCCGGAGGCCCGGTAATCAACAGCATCCCTCTCCGCGCGGATACGAAATCGTCCAGGTGCTTCCTCATTGCAGGATATGGATTCGTAACCTCATCAAATGAGCGTCGCAGCATCCTCTCATCAAACATCTCCAGTAGAAAGCGCATTCCATAGATGGTTGGAAACGCGCCGGCGACCATCACAACCTTCCGGTCATTGACCTTTAACTGAAACCGGCCATGCTGCGGGCTTTGCTGCTGGATTGGATTCATTCGAGCAAGTCTGAACAGAAGAAACGTCAGGTCATCGTGCATGGGTGGATCCAGCGAAAACTCGGAGAATTGAAAGCTCTCTTTCTTAAAGTAAATCGAACTTCCTCCGGCTTCCGGCTGGATCAGGATTTCACGGGATTTTTCCCGGATCGCTTCCGCGACAATACTGCGGAACCATTCTCCGACATCGAGTTCATTCTTGAGCTGTCCGGGTGCAAGCGCTTTGAGGTTTTTAGCTGCATCCACAATGGTAAAAATGTGATCGCCAAAGGAAAGAAATTCAATCCCCTTTTCGGAAGGAACACTGTACGAACTGTCCACCAGCACACGAATCTCTTTTTCCGGATAGATCAACGGGTCAATCCTATAACCGGTAATCTCCGAAAGGACAGGGATCAGATTGGCATGTTCGATCTCCGAAATGGCCACGGTAAGAGTTTCGTCTTCTAACCGGATCGGAGCAATTTTGTAGTAGAGGGCCAGGTGCCGCGGGAGCGCATCGGCAGCTTTTTGCCTCTCTGCCGGCGAGGCGCTGTGGATTCCAACACCCAGATGTTCTTGCAAATAGAGGACCAGACTGGAAGAAGAGAGGAAACCCAGCCGGACGAGATTGAATCCGATACGGCCGCCGTGCAGTTTTTGTTCTTCGAGCGCTTGATCGAGCTGCGGCGTCGTGATCAATCCCGCTTCTACAAGAACGTTTCCGAGCAGCTTCTTTCCGTTATTCTCAGAAACAAGCATCAGTCAAGCTCGGTAACCCAGGGGTCGAGTTTCAGCTTTTCCTTCAGACGCGCGGCCATTTCCTTTGCCTCGGCAGTATCTGAATACTTCCCGACACGGACTTTGTAAACATTCCCTTTTTTTGTTTCCTTGACGCTCATGAACGGGTTGTATCCCCTGGCTTTTAGAAATCTTACCTGTTCCTGCGCCTTGTTCTTGGATTCGGTTGCCATGAGCTGAACCGTAAAGCGTGGCGAAACCGGTTGCGGTGAAACCTCGGGAACCTTGGTTTCCGGCTTTGCGGTCACCGGTTTTTTTTCGGGTTCCAGCCCTTTCTGAGACTCCTCCGATTGATCGAGCCCGTAGAATCCGTCGCCTTGTGCCGGGTTGGATAAAGTCTGCGTCTTCGATGTCTTTTCCGCCTTCTCACTCTTCGGATCCGGAGTCACAGTCTCTTTTGGCTGCTCCGGAACATTCGGATCAGGCTCAGTCTTTACCTGTGTTCCTTCCGGTCTTGCCATGGCCGCCATCTCGGCTTCCTTTTGTCCCTTTCCCACCATCACACCCAGAACAAAAATCAGCACACAGAGAGTCAGCGCGGCCAAGAAAACGAGAATCAGCTGCTTGTTATCCAGCTGAATTTCGTAATAACTTTTTTCCTCGTAGTCGCGCATGAAAAAAGAGCCTCCAGTGAACTGCACAGTATACTATAAGAGGCTGTCCTTCCTACACCAAAGCCATCGTCCGATCGAATTTCTTCTTCGCCTCTTTGATGATGCGAACTGCTTCTTCAATCGTTGTAACCACACGAACAATGTCTGCTTCCTCGGAGGAAACACGCTGGGGCACCATTTCCTTACGCATCCATTCCAGCAAGCCGGACCACATTTCTCCCAGTAAAATCAGGGGACGGTCTTTGATGTAACCCACCTGAAGCAGCTGCCAGATCATAAACGTCTCAAGACAGGTTCCGATTCCACCAGGCAACACGATGTAGGCGTGGGAAAGACGCACAAAATGGTGGAGCCGGGAGAAAAAGGTCCGGTGCGAAGTTAGCCGGTCAATGTACGGATTCGGCTTGTATTCATAAGGAAGCTCGATGTGAAGACCGTACGACTTCGTTCTTCCCGTAGTATCTCCTACCTGAGCGCCTTCGTTAGCTGCTTCCATCAGACCGGGTCCGCCGCCAGTTACAATATCGCACCCGAGCCGTGTGAGATGGAATGCAAGATCTCGCCCAAGAATGTATAGCGAATCTCCGCGGGCGATCCGGCTGCTTCCAAAAATCGTAACCCGAAACCATCGTGAATGCGATGGAAGCAGCATCTCCAGATCATCGATAATGTTCCAGAGTTGATTCAGGATCCGGTCGACTTCAGGATCACGCTCCTTCCTTCGTTTACGCGGCGGCATAGTATTAAATATAACACGCGCAGTCGCAAGAGAGATTTGTAGGAGCGCACGCCGCGCGCCCCTACTTGTTGGCCGCGGCCTGCTCGGCAGCGGTCCAGGGCGGAACCACGCCGTTCATTCTGGCATAAGCGATCGACTGGCCCA